>NZ_BJCE01000012.1:0-46716 GCF_005402885.1 Sphaerospermopsis reniformis | reverse complement strand
CAATACAGAAAATAGATCGAATCAAGAAAATAATCTCCAGTTTTCTAACTTATTCATCAACCATCATCAAAATTGGCAAGGTAATTTTAACAATGTTTCCTTTGATGCAGAACAAATTAAATTAAAACTGAGGAATTTAGAAAAACCATGTTATATAGTTAGAAATGAAGGGATAATTGGCATCACAAACGAAGGTAATTTATCTCATGTCAATAATGGTAAAACAGCCCAGATGGAAATGTTAATGGCTGTTCCACCCTTAGCAATTCAACAACTAGGTGATACAAGTTTCCTCGATTTTTATGGTGTAAAATATGCCTATATGACTGGGGCAATGGCTCAAGGAATAGCATCAGAAGAAATGGTAATTGCACTAGGTAAACAAAGAATTTTAAGTGTCTTTGGTGCAGGAGGTTTATCCCCTTCCCGTGTCGAGACTGCTATTAACAAAATTCAGCAAGCCTTAAATCAAAAACCTTACGCTTTTAACTTACTCCATAGTCCCAGTGAACCAGCAATTGAACGTCTTAGCATTAATTTATATCTCAAACATCAAGTCAGAATTGTTGAAGCATCTGCATTTTTAGATTTAACTGACAACATTGTTTATTATCGAGCCGCAGGATTAAGTTTAAATTCAGCCAATCAAATCCAAATCAAAAATAAAGTCATCGCCAAAGTTTCTCGCCGCGAAGTTGCCACTAAATTTTTGCAACCTGCACCTACAAAAATCCTTAAACCATTAGTTGAACAAGGTTTAATTAGTGAATTACAAGCCAATCTTGCCAGCAAAATTCCTATGGCTGATGATATTACAGTAGAAGCAGATTCTGGAGGTCATACAGATAATCGTCCCCTGATATGTTTATTACCTTCCATCTTAGAATTACGAGATGAAATTCAAAATAAATACAGATATGAAAACCCCGTCAGAATTGGCGTAGCTGGCGGAATTTCCACACCAAAATCAGCCTTAGCTGCCTTTATTATGGGTGCTGCTTATGTTGTTACCGGTTCTATAAATCAATCTTGCATTGAAGCCGGAACTTCTGAATATACCAAAGAATTATTAGCTCAAGCCGAAATGGCTGATGTGATGATGGCACCCGCCGCAGATATGTTTGAAATGGGTGTAAAATTACAAGTTCTCAAACGTGGTACACTCTTTCCTATCCGCGCTCAAAAATTATATGAATTATATAAAAATTACAATTCAATTGAAGAAATTACCCTCGCAGAAAAAGAGAAATTAGAAAAGCAAATTTTGAAAAAGCCTGTGCAAGAAGTTTGGCAAGAAACAGTTAATTATTTATCCCAACGCAACCCAGATAAATTAACCAAAGCAGCAAGTAATCCTAAACTGAAAATGGCTCTAATTTTCCGTTGGTATTTAGGACTATCTTCTCGGTGGTCTAACAGTGGAGAAAAAGGTCGAGAAATTGACTATCAAATTTGGTGTGGACCGGCAATGGGTAGCTTTAATGATTGGGTGAGAGGTTCATACTTAGCTGAACCAAAAAATCGCCAAGTAGTAGAAGTTGCTGAACACATTATGACAGGAGCAACATTTTTATACCGCATCCAAAACTTAAAAATCCAAGGACTACAAATTCCAGATGAATACAGTCAATATTTTCCAGAAAAATTATGACTATGCCAGACAACAGAGAATTAAGCAGTCTGGAAGCAACAATGGAAATCCTCAATAGCCGTGCTAAAACCTGGAATTTAGTTACTATTAGTCGCATTAACGGCAACCTCCAAGAAGCAGTTATCAGACAAGCTTTAGATATTATTCAATATCGCCATCCTAGTCTAAATTCTCGCATTATCCATTCTCAAAATCGTTTTTATTTTCAACCCATAGGTACAGAAAAAATCCCTTTGCAAACAGTTATAAATTTAGATGAGGAACAATGGCAAGAAGTTGTTAATCAAGAAATGAATCAGGTAATTGATAGTAGCAAATGTCTAATGAGAGTTGTCATAGTTACTATCAAGGATGAGCCAAAAATTAATTATCTAATTTCCACCTTGCACCATGCAATTTCTGATGGTTTATCCAGTATTCAACTGCATTCAGAAATTTTCACTTATTACCAAAAACTTACATCTGGTGATACCATTCAAGAAGTTACCCCCTTAGAACAACTACCACCCATTGAAAAACTACTACCCAAATATACACAAGGTTGGAGAGGGAATACAAGCAGATTTTTATTATTGTTAAAAATTGGATGGCAAAAGTTTTGGAAACAACCAAAAACATTAACTTTTGAAAAGTATGTACCTATTTATCAACGGAATTGTGCAATTATCCATAAACAAATTTTTGCAGATGCAACTGAAAACTTTATTGCTCAATGTAAGCTAGAAAATACCACAGTCAACAGTGCTTTATGTGCCTTACTCATGTTGACAGTAGCTAGAAAAATTATCAAACCAAATCAAAAAAGTGTCTGCATGAATTGTCTATCTTATCTTGATTTACGCAGACGTTTGCAACCTGCAATTAATAAGGAAAACTTAGCTGTTTTAGCTACATCTCTGATGGGATTTCACACCATAAACAAAAATACATCTTTTTGGGAATTAGCAAGGGAAGTAAAACAAAATTTAGAATCGGGAATTAAGCATGGTGATATTTTTAATATGGTATTACTGGCTAAGTATCTAACCAAGTTTTGTTTTATCTTTCCTCAACAAGTAGCAGCTACAGTTTCAGTATCTAATATTGGCAAGGTAAACATTCCCAAATCGTATGGTGAATTAGAACTAGAAGAGATCAGTTTTGCAGGTTCTCATTCTTTATATGCAGGTATGTTTGTGATTCATGTGGCAACTTTTCAAGGCAAAATGCTGTTAAACTTTGTTTTTTCTCAACCTTCAATTAGTCGGGAGACAATGGAAGATATGGTAAATCAAGTTGTCTGTTACATCCTTAATTTATCATCCAATACTGCAAAAATTAGAGGTGCATAAATAAATGAGCGAAAATCTTTATCAACACCCTGTAAAAACAGCCTTTAACACCGCAGATATTCAAGCTTGGCTAATAGATAATATTTCCCACATATTGGGACTTAACCCAGAGGAAATTGATATTAGAGAACCGTTAGATAGCTACGGTTTAGATTCATCTCAAGCCATAATACTTGCGAGTAAAGCTGAGAAATTTCTGGGATTTAAATTATCTCTAATCCATTTGTGGTATTATCCCACCATTGAAGAATTGGCACAGAGATTAGCTGAAGAATTAGAAAATTCAGACTCAGAAATTTTGCAGATTTAAACAATACATAAACATTTTTGTAAGAATTTAGCTTGTAATTTCCAGCATTTTTCGCAAATTAACACGACACAAATAAAGACACGAATAAATTGGCAATTCTTTGATGTTAGCTGATTGCTGATGGCTAATAGCTGAATACTTACAAATTTTCAAGTTTTTCCTCCTCTAAGACTGACACTTCGCACGAATAGAGGAAACATCATTCAGCGGAGTGTCTTCTTTTCCTTATGCTTTTTAGTTCGTTAAAACCTGGGAGATTTAGTCATGAACGCATCCGAAATTTTAGCGAAACTCACTCAACAAGGCGTGGAATTTTGGGTTGAAAATAGCAAATTAAATATTCGTTCTCCTAAAGGAGTAATTACACCAGAAATACAAGCGGAAATAGCCACATATAAAGGAGATATTTTGGCATTATTACAAGAAATGAATATCGCTACAAAATCAGCTTCTGAACCTCTGATTCAAGGAATTAGTTTACAAACTATTGGCAGGTTAATAGGTGGTTTTACAGGTGAATCACCTATAGGATATCAGCCACCAATTATTAATCCACAAATGATGGCTCAAAATCTCAGTGTGACATTTAGACCTTTACCTCATGGTTATCATAATCAAATAATTATTAAATTCCGCCAAGAATTAGCAATTAAATTAAAAAACTTGGGTGTTACTGTTATCCCTTGGCAAGAAGCAACCACGGAAATTTTCTATGATATTAAAATTCCTTTAGTTAATTGGAATTATTCTTTAAAAATCAAGGGTGTACGAGCAGAAATTGATGCAGTGATAGATGTAGAACGACCTAACTCATGGTTGAGAAAATTAGGAATATTTATAGCCGAAAATTTTTATAGTTTATCTTATCCCTGGCTAGTAAATCAGCAAAGACTGTCTGTTGTTCAAATCGCTAAATTAAGTAGTTGGGCGGAAGATCATGCAGCTAAATATGTGGAAGATCCCACAAATACTCAAGTGATCATTATTGGTGAACTAGATGAGGAGTTTGTAAATCCTTTAACCAAGTATCAAGACAAAATTAGCATTGGCATCAATACACTCATTAAAACATTTTCCGAAATTGTCATTGGCGTATCTAATGATAAAATTTCCATTCTCAATATGAATCTATCAGATTCTATTTTCGAGAGAACAGAAATAGATAATTTTATTTCCAAATCTCTGATTCCTAAAGTTTTTGTTCCCATCGCTCCCCTGTTAATGAATAGATTTGAAATCGGAGAATATAATCCTTATATATCTAGCTATACTCATAAATTGGTGAAACTAGGTCAAGAACTAGCATCAACTGGTTTATTTCCACCAGGTTTTAAATTAGCGGAAGTTATTAAAAGAAAGTCCCACAGAGATATTGTTAATGTCATCGTCAATGGTAGAACGGGAGTTTCTTATGGTTTTGTCGCTTATGCAGAACCACCTTATTATGTAGGAAAACCAGAAATAACTGCTGCTGAATGGGAAAACCTATTACCTGTTGGTGGATTTAGTAGTAATGAAATTCGTACAAATGAAGCAGGTAGACGTTATATTAAAATCCTCATTGCTGGAGAATATGTATTTAAACAAATCCCCGATATTTGGTTACTTAGTTCTCGTTCCGGTGCTAATAAAACAGACTTAAATCTTGAAAAAGATATCCTTCGCATCGGTTTAAAAAATAATTTACATCTGCAATTACCACTAGGCAATCAGTCAAATACACTAGATATCAAACCTTCCTATGATATCTATGTCATGCTGGCAATTACTCTAGGTGCGGCTTTATATACACCAGAATTAATTGCAAATGGTGCGCCAATTGTTCACTTTCATGGCTATCCTGCTTATGATTGGTTTCAAGAAAATGAATATTGTTTTGGTGTTGATAATCCTTCTGTACCCTGTGGAACTTATGAATCAGGAGTGTTTAATTTTTTAGGTTTTTCTAACTTAGCTAATCAACAAACAAAAAATATCAAATTACTTAGTTTAATAGAACCAGATCATGGCACAAATTTTATTGCTCGTGATATGGACTATTTAGTTGATAGATTAAAAAATGGATGTGTAGCAGAACAAATTGAATTAGGTGGACAACATTTTGCTGCTCTCAAAGCAAATATAAGTAGTAAAAATCAATTCATCATTCATAGGGAATAGGGAACAGGGAATAGGTAATTGGGTTATTAATCTCCCTAGTGAAAAAATTGAGTAATTTGTGAGAATTATGAACATCAATTCCAAAACATTACTGATTACGGGAATAGATAACTTTATTGGTTTACGTGCTGCTGAATTAGCTTTAGAACGGGGAATGAAAGTTCGTGGTTTACAAACTTCTGTGAACAGAAAAAATACCAATAATTTGGATATTGATTTATTGTTTGGTAACATCACGGATTTTGCCATTGCCCAAAAACTTTGTCAAGCAGTAGATATTGTTTTTCATACCGAACAATTAGCAGCAGAAACAGGCGATATCAAGAAATTTCGGGAAATAAATGTTGGTGGTACAATGAATATCGCAAAAGCCGCCAAAGATGCTGGTGTGAAAATTTTTGTGCATCTTTCCAGTGTCCTAGTTTATGGTTTTAACTATCCTCATCAAGTGACAGAATCAGAATTGCTTTGTGGAGAAAATAACCCCTATTGTCAAACGAAAATAGAAGCAGAATCTGCACTTTTACGATTGAACGCACCGCCAAATTTTAATATTATTATTATCCGCGCTGGTGATGTTTACGGTCCGGGTTGTATTCCCTGGGTAGTGCGTCCACTTTTATTGATGCGTCAAAATTTATTTGCTTATGCCAATGATGGTAAAGGTGTAAGTAATCATCTCTATATAGATAACCTCATTGATGCTATTTTTTTGGCAGTTGAAAAAGAACCATCGGGAGAAATATCTGGAGAAATATTTAATATCACAGATGGACAAGAAACTTCTTGGAAAGAGTATTTTACAAAATTAGCTGCAATAGAAAATTTACCAGCTTTTATTTCTCTACCCAAAGATGAAATGAAATTATTGTTGCAAGTGCGTTACCAAGGTCAAAAACTGTTACGAAAAAAAGCCGATATTCTGCCAGAATCTTTAGATTTTATCACTCGTCCTTATGCCTATTCTATCGCTAAAGCTAAAACTATGTTGGGTTATCAACCAAAAATTGATTTGACTGAAGGAATGCGTCGTACTCATGAATGGTTGAAAAAAACTGATATCCAAAGATTGATTTAGGGAGTATCCCAACTTTGAAAAAAATCAACACAGCCACACCAAAAACTCTCTGAAACTCTCTTACCTTTGCGTTCTTTGCGCCCTTTGCGGTTCAATCATATCAGGATATTAGTGCATATTATTTCCATAGATAAAAATAAATTTACACATTTGGGATGCTGCCTTGATTTCAAGCTAAATTCACTTGAAACCTGTTCATTTTAATCACCTATTACTTGGGATTTCAAGATGTTGAGTAATTTCACTTCTCTGCCTGAAAACTTGTTAAATAACTTTATATCCCGCCCTAATCACTATCCCTTGAGAAGATTGTTTTGGAAAGGATGGTATAACCTTTTCGCGGCTAATTATAGCAACATAAAAATTACTTTTATCAACTATGGTTATGCAGATGTAGAACCGAATACCAAACAACTAGAATTGAACCCATCTGAAGAAGAAGAACGTTATTGTCTTCAACTTTATCATCATGTTGCCAAGGCTATCTCACTGCAAGAATTGGATGTTATTGAAGTAGGATGTGGACGTGGTGGTGGTTCTTCATATATTATGCGTTATTTACAACCAAAAACAATGACCGGGGTTGATTTTTCCAAAAGCAATATAGCATTCTGTCAAAAAGCACATTCTGTTCCCCAACTCAATTTTCAACTCGGAGATGCAGAATCTCTACCATTTAATGATTGTTCCTTTGATGTGGTCGTTAATGTTGAATCGTCACATTGTTACGGTTCACCTGAAAGTTTTTTCGCTGAATCTTTTAGAATTCTGCGCCCAAATGGTTACTTTTTATTTACTGATTTTCGCCCAAAAAAAGACATTAAAAAAACAACCATATCATTAAAAAATACTGGCTTTAAAATATTAAAATCGGAAATAATAACCCCTAATATTCTCAAAGCTATGGATTTAGAAAATGACAGAAAACTAAAAACAATTAACCAGTATATTCCTAAATACTTACACATAGTCGCAAACTGGTTTGCTGGATGCCAAGGAACTCCCATGTATGAAGCATTTAAAACCGGAGATCAAGAATACCTTTGTTATGTTTTGCAAAAGTAACTTTTCTTTCAATCTTTCAACAAAAAATGCTCGATTTAAAAATTAATGAAACGTTTACTGATAGTTTATTACTCACATTACGGAGATGTGAATCGTGCAACTCAATCTTTTACAAAATACCTCAATATACCAGAAATTGAGATTCATTGGGAGTGTATTAAACCAAAAGCAGATTATCCTTATCCTTATAAAATAGTTGCATCTCATTTATTAGCGACGTTTTCCCATAAATGGAGTCAGGTGTATAGAGGAATCAAAAATGAATTTGCTGAAAATGCAATATTACTCTAAACCCGAACAAATAGCACCATTCTTATCAATTGAGAATTGAGAATTGATAATTGTTTCATTTTTTTTTACGCCGACCCACTTATAATCATTGCTATGAACCTCTGTGGAAAAACACTTCTTATTTCTGGAATCGGTGGGTTTATCGGCTTACGTACCACCGAAATAGCCCTAGCAAAAGGTTTGAAAGTTCGTGGGCTGCAACATTCCCAAATAAAAGCTAAAAAAGCCCAAAAATTAGGCGCTGATGTCATGATTGGCAGTGTAACTGATCCTGCGACTGTACAAAAAGCTTGCCAAGGAGTTGATATTGTTTTGCATACAGCAGCCATTGTCAAAGAACATGGATCACTCCAGCATTTTCGTGAGGTAAATGTGGGCGGAACTGTTAACATGGCCAAAGCTGCTCACAATGCAGGTGTGAAAACCTTTGTTCATCTTTCCAGTGTTCTTGTTTACGGTTTTAATTATCCTGATCGCATCACCGAAGCTGATCCAATTTTTGCCGAAAATCATCCCTATTGTCAGACAAAAATAGAAAGCGAAAACGCACTTTTGCAACTTAATTTCCCCCCAGATTTTAACATTATCATTCTCAGACCAGGAGATGTTTACGGACCAGGAAGCTATCCCTGGGTAGTGCGACCACTACAATTGATGCGCCAAAAAATATTTAGGTTAGCCAACAATGGGCGGGGAGTAATTAACCATTTATATATAGACAATCTCATTGATGCTATATTTCTAGCCATAGAAAAAGAAGCATCTGGAGAGATATTTAACATTACTGACGGACAAGAAACTTCTTGGAAAGAATATTTTACACGGTTGGCGGAAATTGCAGATTTACCTGCACCCCTTTCTCTCCCTAAAAATGAACTCAAACTTCTGCTGCAACTGCGCCATCAAGGGCTAAAACTGATTGGTAAGAAACCTGATATTTTACCGGAAGCTTTAGATTTTATCACCCGTCCCCATGCTTATTCCATTGCTAAAGCACAAAGTGTATTAAATTATCAACCAAAAATTGACCTAGACGAAGGACTGCGACGCACACAGAAATGGCTGCAAACATTGGACTTGAAAACCTTAGATCAGATGGGTTAAAATGGGTTAAAAATTATGAAATATAAACACAATCTTCCCAGTCAATCGGTAACAACTTTAGATAGTCTTCCCTTCACTTGGGAACGTCTAATTCCCAAACAGATACCCAGCGATCCAGCAAGTCAAAAACTTTTTGAAATTCACCTGCGACGGTACGAAACTGCGGCAAGTTATGTACAAGGTAAACGAGTTTTGGATATCTCCTGTGGTACAGGATACGGTAGTCAGATGCTTCGTCTTGCAGGGGCGATCGCTGTCGTCGGGGTAGATATCTGCCCAAAAACCATAGAATATGCCAGAAACCACTATCAAGAAAACAATGTAGAATTTGTCTGTGCTGATGCTCTTACCTTTGAGTGGCCACAGCAATTCGACGTGATTGTTTCTTTCGAGACGATAGAACACCTACCCCATCCTGCAAAATTTCTAGATCATCTTTGCAGTTTGATAATTCCTGGAGGTGACTTACTGCTGTCAGCACCACTTGGTGAAACCCGACATATAGATCCCTATCACCTCCATGCTTTTAGTCAAGAAGATATATTTACACTACTTGAAAACGCGAATTTTTCTGTAGACCGATACCGTTGTGATGATTGGTGTCTGACTCGTGGGGATCTTCTACTGTGGCGACAGCTTTATCCAGCAGCCAGACCAACCCTACGGCAACAGTTTTTCACTTTCAGAGGCTGGCAACTTATCAGCGATTTTTTCTTCCGGGGTGTGATTAATGTACCTGAACTCATGGTTGCTGCCAAATTAATTACCACCTAAAAAGATCAGGGGCAGAAGGCAGAAGGCAGAAGGCAGAAGGCAGGGAGCAGGGAGCAGAGAGCAGGGAGCAGGGGGAAAAGAATTTGCGGATTTCTGCACACACAAGTTATATCGCAAGTGATTTAGGACTTACGCAAAACAGAATGAAAGTAGGGGTAATTCATGAATTACCCCTACGTCAGAATCAGGTTTTGAGTCCAATCTTGCATAAGTCCTATTTTTAAGAAAACAGTCACTAGCTACTAACCCCACCCCAGCCAGAACAACATCATCGGCTGAGATTTGCGCCATAAAGCGAGAATTATGGCAGGATGGAAACAAGCTCATGCAACGAGAAGTCCAAAAGCTGGTTTTCACTCTGAGGAACTTCATAGGAGGCAGGAGGCAGGAGGCAGTTAACAGCAAACAGTTAACAGTCAATGGCGATAACTGATAATTGATAACTGATAACTGATCCACAGTTTCGCATTGTCAGCCAAAAAAAATTCTGGACGAAGACTGCTTATTATCGTCGGAATGACTGTGTGAGACTGCGAAAAAAGAATATATACTCCCAACCTTGACTATTAAATGAATCCAGACTACTCAGAAACTTACATCAATCATCCAACGTGGGGTTTACTATATAGGATCTGTATGGTTGATGATAACCAGGATCTGTTTACTACACTATATGCCCAACGCTTATTTTTTTTGGTAACAAATGACGTTAAAGGTATTAAATTTCAGTCTATTGGCCGGACTGAAGCCAGAATGATGCTGGAAAATCGTTTGCGTACTTTGCGTCGCAGTGGCAAGCCACAGGAGTACGATCAGCTTCAGAGTGTTTTCCAACGCACATTCCAATGACAAGTTCAATTAGTGAACGTATTGCTACCATTCGTGCTGAACTTCCGCCTTCAGTGCGGTTAATTGCTGTTAGTAAGCAAGTACCAACCGAACTGATGCGGGAAGCATACAGCGCGGGCATTCGTGATTTTGGTGAAAGTCGCATCCAAGAAGCTGCCAGTAAACAAAAGGAGTTACAGGATCTGCCAGATATTACTTGGCACTTCATTGGACATTTACAAAGTAACAAAGCTAAAAAAGCTCTGGAATTATTTAATTGGATTCACTCTGTAGATAATCTACATCTAGCCCAGCGTCTAGATACCCTGGCGCAACAGCTAGGAGTGAGTCCCCTGGTTTGCCTACAAGTCAAAATTCTCCCTGATCCTCACAAGTCTGGTTGGATCATCCCAGAACTATTAGCAGACTTGCCAGCACTTGATCAATGTCAAAATTTGCAAATTCAAGGTTTGATGACAATTCCGCCTCTGGGTTTGGATGAGGGGGAAATTTTGAATGTCTTTAAACATACCCATAAACTTGCCCAAGAAATTGCCTCACAACCATGGAGTAATATCACAATGCAGCATCTATCTATGGGTATGTCTGGGGATTATCAATTGGCAATCCAAGGAGGTGCAACAATGGTCAGATTAGGGACTATTTTGTTTGGGCATCGCTCCCAAATTTCCCACATCTCACCAGATAAGACTGTATTTTAAACAACTCAGCACTGACAATTACGTCAGTGCCTATTGGGAAAAACCAAGTAGCTAGATTTATATACTTGACAAATGTAAATACTAAGACAAAACTATAGGTAAAGAACTTTGCATAACTCCATCTTTAGGATATAATTTTAACTCATTGTTATGTCAATATAAAGTTCTTTCTAGAACAGTCTTTTGTTCATGAAAACCTGTACTAGAAAATACAAATAGCAATAAAATTGCTCAAAGCAGCAGCACTTACTAGGGCTACCACAATTTAAATCTGGATCAATTAAGGTAATTTCCACTGGGAGCGTAGATAATGAACAACATATTTTCTAAACTAAGGGATTTTGTGGGCTTGAACGAGCAGGTAGAATACGAATATTACGAGGAAGAACCAGATACCGACAGCTACCAAAATCTGTATCAGCAAGAAAATCCTCAACCTGCTCCACAAGAAACCCCAGCTGCTAATCGACGTTGGCGTGAAAACTCCTCTACAATGGGAGAAGAAGAAGCAGCAGCAGGATCAAAGCCTATGAGTAATGTGATTGGTATGCCAGGCGCAATTAATGGAATTTCTGAAGTTTTAGTCCTTGAACCTCGCACTTTTGAAGAAATGCCTCAGGCAATTCAAGCATTACGTGAACGTAAGTCTGTAGTATTAAACTTGACGATTATGGACCCGGATCAAGCTCAACGGGCAGTTGATTTTGTTGCCGGTGGTACTTATGCTCTAGATGGACATCAAGAACGGATTGGCGAAAGTATCTTTTTGTTTACACCCAGTTGTGTGCAAGTCAGCACTCAAGGCGGATTTTTACATGAAGTACCCCAACCACCAGTACGTCCCGTTCGTCCTACAGGTACTACTCCCACTTGGGGTAGCGAACCTAACCGCATGGCACAATAATGAAGTTAAAGTTAGTCGTTTGTCAGGTTCAAGGCAAATGACTAATCACTGATGATTAATGACTAAATAACTAAATGACTATTAAATTTGGTTTAGTTGGTGGCGGGGTAATGGGAGAAGCTCTATTATCCCGCCTTATTGCACGGGGCATTTATCAAGGTTCAGAAGTTATAGTGAGTGAACCCCAAGAGTCTCGCCGGAGTTTTTTACAGCAGCAATATGGGGTAGCTGTAACGACGGATAATTGTTTGGTGTTATCTCAAGCTCAAGAGGCGGTGATGTTGGCGGTTAAGCCCCAGGTATTTAGTGCGATCGCTCAAGAATTAGCAGATATCTTACCTATACAAAATACACCTTTAATTATTTCTATTTTGGCGGGTGTGCCTTTAAAACAGCTAGAAGCTGCTTTTCCCCAACTGCCAGTTATTCGCGCTATGCCTAATACCCCGGCTACAGTGGGTGCAGGAATGACGGCTATTTGTACGGGTGCTTACGTTCATGCCAGTCATCAAGCAACAGCTAAGGAAATTTTTACGGCGGTGGGGGAAGTGGTGGAAGTTCCAGAAACGCTGATGGATGCAGTGACAGGTTTATCTGGTAGTGGTCCGGCTTATGTAGCGTTGATGATTGAAGCTTTATCTGATGGGGGCGTGGCTGCGGGTTTACCCAGGGCAGTGGCTAAACAGTTGGCTTTACACACGGTTTTGGGAACGGCAAGACTGATAGAAGAAAGTAAAATTCATCCCGCAGAGTTGAAAGATAGAGTTACCAGTCCTGGAGGAACGACTATTGCGGGGGTGAGCGAGTTGGAAAGGGCTGGTTTCCGTTCTGCTTTAATTGAAGCAGTGAAAGCTGCTGCTCATCGTTCTCAGGAGTTGGGGAAAGGGTGATCAATTAATTTAAAGTTCAATTTTAGGGAAGTTTCGCGCAAAGACGCAAAGGAGCAAAGGCGCAAAGGTTTATATCAATCAATATTTTCATGCAATTATTAGCAGAGCTTCATACATCAGATCGAAGTTTTTTCCAGTTTGTGTAATGGGTTTTAGGGGTGGTTTGATTTTGCTTCACTCGTTCTAGCAAACCAGGAATTGCCAAAAGTTCTTGAGTGGCAGCTTCACTTTCAGCATTTGCTAAGTAAGCAGCAAAATCTGCAAGCACTTGTAAGGGATTCATTAACGGACTCTATAAAATTTGCGATCGCACTAACTTTTTAACCCACATTCCGCACCCTGAACTGTCACATAACTAAAAATTGCTTGTTTGGAGATTTGATATTGGCGATTGGCTACGTCAGTGCCGTAGGCAATCGCTATCTAAAATTTCTGCATTTTTGTATAAAAACCATCCTTTGAAGTATTCAAAAATCCGAAATTACCAATTGTGACATCTGGGGGTGCGGAAGGTGGGTTATAAAATAACATCTAAACATTGCCCAACATACTCATAATAATCTAGATATTCTTCTTTTGTAACTTCCCAAGCAAGGCTCCCATCAGAACCAGGATGAGACACACTATTAGAGTTTCTGCGATCAAATAAGTTTCTTATTTTTATACATATTTCATGTCGAATGCCTTGCGATTGCAAAAATTTGACTACATTGTTAACATCGTAATCTTTTTTATTTGCTTTTTCCTGTTTGATACAAACAGCATGGATTTCATTAACTAAATGATTAAGAGCAACCGAATAGGATGTATTTCTCTCACTTAAAATTCTCAGTCGAGTTTGCTCTAATACATCCGGCATCTCTGAAAGCTTTTTCATCTGCATACAAGCTAAATTATAGTATCCAGGTTTATTGCAATTAAGTTCTTTTTTAAGGAAAACATCAACAATATTACTCATATGAACATTCTGTCGAAGTTTCTGAAGAAGATTTTGATTTTCGTCATCAAAATTGGTTTGACATAGAAATTTAATAATTAAGTCGGCATCTCCCGTAGTGATAATAGTTTTATCCAAACAAAAATTCCTGAATTCATTAGTTGCAGTTTCATCCTTTAACAATATAATTAGTATTTCGAGTGGTTGGACTTTAACCAGATCAAAATTAAATTTTTTGAAGATGTTTTTAATCTTCCTTTTGTTGGCTGGTTTATCAAGTATTTGCTCTACACTTTTGTCAAATACCTCTTGAAGAATTTCCTCTTGTGCTGAATTACCTCTTATAAAATAATCCTCAACTCTAGATTTCTTGATCTTTCTTAGCTCTTTAAATATCTTATTTAGCTTATCTTGAGGTGTTTCAGCAACCTCTTTAACTTCCTCTGTTTCTTGCTCATCATCATCCTTGATATTGCTAAAATATTCATCACTTGGAGATGATTTACGTATATTTTTAAGAAGTTCTTCTTTTTCCTCCTTTTTCGACAAGCGATACAACCTAGTTTTTAGATTAAGTTTAAGACCAAGCTGGCTATATAAAATTTCAGCAATTTGAGAAGCAATTGAATGAATATACAAACCTTGATATTCTTGATTAATATTTGGCTTAAATGTTATGGAAATGTATATATCATCTGTATATCTAATAATACTATGCGATTCAATAATATCTTTATATTTTCTTAATATATCATCTATAAACAGATCACCAAAAACTAAATACAAATATCCAATGAAACTGGAAATTATATTATTATCTGATTGAGGAATTCCAGATTTACCATTAGATATAAACTGAAATAGAGATATAATTTGTTCTTTTGTAAAAATATCATACGCCATATTAGCCTGAATACTAGGCTTGATAAAACTACTTAGAAGATTAAGTAGTCGGGAAACCGATAATTCATTAAAATAATTCTCAATATCAAGCTTTAAAATGACTTTATCCTGATTACCTGATTTAGTTTCTTCTTTAATTATTGATTTAAATTGTTCGTGAAAATGACGATAATAAATATTTTTAGAGTTTAATTGAAGCTTGCCAGATTTATAACTAAGGTTGCCACCGTAAAAAGCATTAATACTTTTAATTTGTTTATAGGTTTCAATTACAAATTCCTGTGAAAGTTTAAGTAAATATAGCCCAACTGCATAATATACTACTCTCATTGGGTAAGTAAAAAACTTATAATCCCTTAATCCAAGTCCTGGCTTCGGTACAACATATGAGAAAATAGAAAACTCTTTTTTTAAACCATAAAAAAGACTACTAGATATTTTTATATTGAAGTAGTCTTGTGCAGCATGATTTAGGCAAGTTACATCAATTTTTTCATAATAAAATAGGCTAAAAGTATTAAAATGGCGATTAGTTCTCTTTTGCTTTATTTGGAAATTTATTAGTTCCAGTGCATCTTGCCAGAGTCCAAAATCTATAAAGTATCCAAGTTGTGTTTTGTTGTTGTTGGTCATCACTGTAGCAATCCTAAATCATTCGTGATAAAGAAAATAGTGCAAGGCTTATCAATAAATACTGATAACCACCGTATTTTCCCATACTTTAATTTGGATGGCTATATAGTTTGGGTAAAAAAAGCTTATGTTCAAGATTTACTTGGATGTGTTGCTTGTGATGATACCCTACAAGAAACAGAGTAGCTGATTTAGAATTGTATCTGGAAGTATTGAAAGAAGATGGACAACCCATACCCGAACCATCTACAGAAGTTGGTAAAGTTGCAGTGACAATATAATCACAACTACCGAAAAAATCCACCATGCAAGGACTAGCCGTTACTGAAACCATCACCACCATAGCTGAAGCAGAAAAAAGATTTGGTTTAACTCGCAGTCAATCTCAGGATTTTTTTACAGAATGGCATGATCAATTACCTGAAATTAACCATAATGACCGCACTAACTTAGAAATTCTCTGGCAGCGTTATATTTATCATCGTTCCGGTGGACATTTATTGGAAAGTACAGTAATGCTATTACTCGTCTCTCCATTGCTGACCGTTGCGGGATTATACGATCCACCTTTCCGCATCAAAGCTGAAGAATCTGTACAAATTATAGTAACCGATAGCGAAGAAACTCTACAGGGTCGAATAGATGTTTTAGTATTGAAAGATCGCCTTTGGATAATTGTTTTAGAGTCCAAAAAAACCATGTTATCAGTTTGGTCAGCATTACCCCAAACTCTTGCTTATTTAATAGCCAGTCCGAATACTGATTTGCCTACTTTTGGAATGTTAACTAATGGTGATGATATTGTCTTTGTCAAAGTCCAAAATCAGCAATATGCCATATCAAGAGTATTTGCACCTCTAACTACCCAAAGTGAATTAGAGTCTGTGTGTCGAGTCTTACGCAAAATTGCAGAAACAGTAAAATGATTGATAAAAGTGTAAAATTAAATAAAAGGTAAAATGCTATGCTAACTAAAACAGATTATGCTCTCTGGATTGAAGAAACGGTTAATCTATTGAAAGAAAAAAACTATCAAAATGTAGACTGGGAAAACTTAATTGAGGAGATTGAAAGTTTGGGCAGAAGCGATCGCCAAAAAGTGAGAAGTTTTTTAAGACAATTATTGGCACATCTACTTAAACGCTGTTATTTACCACTTCCTCAAGAATTTCATCACTGGGAAGTAGAAATTCGTAATTTTCGCGTAGAACTTCAGGATATTTTTGATGATTCACCCAGTCTTAAACGCTATGCTAACGAAGTTTTACCAAATTGCTGGCAAGTTGCTTTAGAAGGAGTTCGTCAAGAATATAAAGGTTTCGATTTTCCTGATCAGTACCCTTTTGCTGAAGATATAAAGGGAATTTTACATGATACTTTTTGGTTAGAGCAATTACAATGACTTAAATCGCGTAATTTTACGCATAAATAATCTACTACGCAACCCACCAATTACCAATTACCAATTACCAATTACCAATTACCAATTACCCATCACCTCTTCCCCAATCAGGTTATGATAGTAGATAGTCTGGATGCAAAAGATGATTGAGTGAACTACACCGCACCCTCTTCAGAAATTAATTTAGGGTCGATTTTTCCCTTTGAGTTGGATCAATTCCAACTAGATGCGATCGCCTCTCTCAATGCTGTCCGCTCAGTGGTTGTCTGTGCGCCCACAGGATCGGGTAAAACTTTGGTTGGGGAATACGCTATTTATCGCGCTTTATCCCGTGGTAAGCGTGTATTTTACACCACACCACTGAAAGCCTTATCTAATCAAAAATTACGCGACTTTCGGGAAAAATTCGGATTTGATATGGTCGGTCTATTAACCGGAGATGCTTCTATTAACAGGGATGCACCGATTATAGTCATGACTACCGAGATTTTCCGTAATATGCTTTATGGCACACCCATAGGTCAAATCGGGATCTCTTTAACAGACGTTGAGGCTGTAGTCCTCGATGAGTGCCACTACATGAACGATCGCCAACGGGGTACAGTCTGGGAAGAATCTATTATTTACTGTCCCCGTGAAGTCCAACTGGTCGCCCTTTCGGCTACAGTTGCGAATAGTGAACAACTTACAGACTGGTTAAATCGTGTTCATGGACCCACAGACCTGATTTATTCTGATTTTCGCCCTGTTCCTTTAGAATTTCACTTTTGCAACCCTAAAGGTTTATTTCCCCTCCTCAATGACAGCAAAACTAAAATTAATCAACGTTTAATTAGACGTGGTAAAAAGGGTATAGGAGAACGAGGTAAAGGTAATCGTCCAGAACCACCAAGTATAGTTTATACCCTCAGTCAATTGGCACAACGGGATATGCTACCTGCCATTTTCTTTATTTTCAGCCGCAGAGGTTGTGATAAAGCGGTGGCTGAGGTGGGTGATTTATGGTTAGTCAATAATGAAGAATCCCAAATATTACGTAGGCAGATTGATGATTTTTTAGCCCGTAATCCAGAAGCAGGACGTACTGGACAAATTGCACCCCTGTACAGAGGTATTGCGGCGCATCATGCGGGAATTTTACCAGCTTGGAAAGTTTTGGTTGAAGAACTTTTTCAACAAGGTTTAATTAAAGTTGTCTTTGCTACGGAAACTCTGGCAGCAGGTATTAATATGCCAGCACGGACAACAGTTATTTCTACCCTTTCTAAACGCACTGATAATGGACATCGTTTATTAAAAGCTTCGGAATTTTTGCAAATGTCCGGGCGTGCTGGTCGTCGGGGCATGGATTTACAAGGTCACGTTGTGACATTACAAACTCCCTTTGAAGGTGCAAAAGAAGCTGCTTATTTAGCTACATCTCCCCCAGATCCTTTGGTGAGTCAGTTTACTCCCAGTTATGGGATGGTGTTAAACCTCTTGCAAACCCATACTTTAGAACAAGCAAAGGAACTGATAGAACGCAGTTTTGGCCAGTACATGGCAACATTGTATTTAAAACCAGAATATGATGAAATTGCGGACATTAAAGCAGAGTTAGCAAAAATTGAAGCAGAATTAGCCGCAGTAGATGAAAATGAAATTGCACTTTATGAAAAATTGCGGCAGCGTTTAAAAGTAGAACGGCATATATTTAAAACTCTACAGGAACAAGCACGGGAAGACAGACAAGAGCAACTTTCCATGATGTTAGATTTTGCCGTGACAGGAACGCTGTTGAGTTTAAAAGATAAAAACATGACAGCGACTTTACCGTTAACGGCTATATTATATGGTAAAGCTCCTGAAGTTAGACCTACTTCTTACTTAGTTTGTTTAGGACAGGATAACCGCTGGTATGTAGCGACAACAGCAGATGTAATTGATTTATATGCAGAGATGCCCAGAGTAGAAGTACCAGAGGATATTTTACCACCTGATGAACTAGGTTTAAAACGGGGTCAGTCAGTGCGGGGAAATGCAGCAACAGAGGCGATCGCTCAGAGTATACCCGATCCGAGCGAATATATGTACATGACACCGGAAGTAGCTGCTCAACTGAGTCGGGTGAATGCAGTACAATCACAAATAGAAAATCATCCCTTGCATAAATCAGGGAATATTGCCAACATATTTAAACAACGAGCGCGGTGTGTAGAATTAGAAGCGGAACTAGAAGAGTTAGAAGAACAAGTAAAACAACACTCACAGCAACACTGGGAAGAATTTCTGAATTTAATTCAGATATTACAGCACTTTGGCGGGTTGGATAATTTAGCACCCACAGAACTAGGACAAATGGCCGCAGCAATTCGGGGTGAAAATGAGTTATGGTTAGGATTGGCGATCGCCAGTGGAGAACTAGATAATTTAGATCCCCATCACTTAGCAGCAGCAGCAGCATCTTTAGTCACAGAAACACCACGCCCCGATAGTCGGGTACGTTTTAACCTCAGTAACGAAACAGCAGACGCTTTAGCCAAACTTAGGGGTATTCGTCGCAAACTGTTTCAAATTCAACACCGTCATAACGTAGCTTTACCTATTTGGTTAGAATTTGAACTCATTGCAGTTGTAGAACAATGGGCGTTAGGAATGGACTGGTTACAACTTTGTGCTAATACAACTTTAGATGAAGGTGATGTAGTTAGGTTGTTGCGTCGTACTCTAGACTTATTATCACAAATTCCTCATGTTCCCTTTGTTACTGATAGTTTACGACAAAATGCCCAAAGAGCAATGCAATTAATTGATCGTTTCCCGGTGAATGAAGCAATGGAATAAACTAAGCAAACCGAGTTCATTGATCATCCCATAAAACCAGCAAACAACAAAGGTAAAAGTATCAAAGCTGATCCTATTAAAACCAAAGTTGCTGGATCAATTTTGATGTGATTTTTTTGTGGATCTGGTATTTTTGACATTCTCTAAAATTGGTAGTTTAGCTAATTTTAAATCATTAATAACTGTAACCTGTAACCTGTAACCTGTAACCTGTCACCTATTATCTCTTTTACCAGGAAATTTAGTACCCATTTCCGTTAGCGCAGAAAAGATGAGATAGGTAATGAGTAAAGCGAAACCTGCAAAAAAAGCAAGTAAATCGTTGTTCATAATATACCTGATTTTATCAACAAAACTATTATAATAGTTGAAGATACCAAAAAAGTAAAAAAATGGGAGTAAACAATGGGGCGCATTAATCCTTACACCCTACAAATGCAAATTACCAGAATGTTTGCGGAAGGACAATCATTCTTTGCTTTAACAAAAGTGCAAGATTGGTTAAAAGAACATAATCAAAACCCGTTAGAATATGAGATTTTTTTTCATAAAAAACCTGCACCTCCTGGTTCTCAAGAAGTGATGGTAATAGAAATAGAACTGAAACGTAAAGATGGACAACCTGTGGACTCTTGGTTACAAGAACAAGTAAATTTACACGCTTAACTAATTTGTAAGCATTCAGCTATCAGCATTTAGCAGTCAGCAAAAAAGAAGAAAATCATCAATAATAGGTTATAAATTTCTCTCATTAATACTTATGTCATTTGACAGAACAGGAGCATCCTTGTTATTACAGCAGTTTTCATGTCTTTAGACCACAGTCAGGGCGAAGCATTCGGATGATAGTCTTAGGTAAAAACCGATAATTAATTGTCCGAATGCTGATGCTTCCAGCACGCTTCGCGAACGCCTCTACATTGTTGACGCGAAACTTAAATCAAATGTGGTTCATTTACCTGAAAATAGCTGTAACTCAGTTTTTCTTCAGAGAATAACTGATTACTGATAGCTGAATACTTAGACTAATTTCCACAATTATCAATTATCAATTATCAATTATCAATTATCAATTCTTAATAATCACTATCAGCCACACAAATTCCTTTACATTTAATCCCATTAGTAGCAGTGCGTTTACAATGGGGACATAGGACTTTTTCAGTTTCGATATCTTGATTTATTTCTATATTGTTACTTGCGTGTAACTTGTCTTTTTCGGTCTGAATTTTTTCACTCATAAGCATCAAGGAATTTTTTACGGTTTACAAACTTGTATCTACCCATTTACTGGTTACGGTGTTTCCGTGGGTGTGGGTTCTGGTGTTTCTGTGGGTTCTTCTGTAGGTGTTTCTGTAGGTGTTTCTGTAGGTGTTTCTGTAGGTGTTTCTGTAGGTGTAGGTTCAGGTTCTGGGGGATTTTCTGCTGTCACCGTTAACTGATAATCTGTAGATTTAGAAGCTGTGGAAACTACGACAAATTCATAAAATCCCGTTTCTGGTAATGTTTTGGATACAGTCCGCACCGTAGAATCTTCTAAAAATGTGACTTTACCAGAGGGAGAATAAATAGATAATAACACCTGAGAACTAGCATCTAGTTTAACTTCCATTGTTTGATCTTTTGCTAGTCCAGCGATGAAAACTTTACCTCCTCCTGGTTGTAGATTACCACTAACTGTTTTACCTGTAGTCCCAGGATCAAATACTATTCTTGCAAAGGCACTATTAGAAAGGATAGCATTGAGTTTATCATTAACAAATGCGTGCCAAACTTGCCCAACGGGTTGCTCTATAAAATTTTTACCTTGATATTCAGGGAATACACGGAAAAAGGTTGCATCACCTAAGTCATACAAAGCACGACTGCTAACATTTCTGCGGTTAACTTCTACTTTCCAGCGATCGCGTTCTGCTGGGGTATAAGTTCCCATTTGTCTACGCGCTCTACTACTCAAAAGAGACAGTTTATCTAGGGTTTGGGCGGCTATTTGATCCCATTCTTCCCGTAAATCTTCGTCTTCTGGTGTATCATTTAAATCACGTCCTTGGATATTGGGGTTTTTCTCCCAAAAAAGTTGGTTGATTAAACTGATATAAAAGTTATTATCTATACCCAACTGTTGACGGCGATCGCTCAATCTTTGTTTACGTTCTCTTTCTTCAGGTGAAAAATTATTTTCCGGGGTGGTGGGGGTTTCTGTAGGTGTAGGACTTAATGTAATATCCGGGTTACTTCCATCTTGGTTGTTCCCACGGTTACTAATACCCCACCACAACAAACCTATACTACTAAATAACGCCACAGTCACAATAAATACATTTGTTGTAGTCCAAATACTTGTATTTTGGGGTGTGGGAGTAGCAACTGCTGGAGGTGCGGGAGTTTTGGGAGGAGAAACTGCAATAGTTCCTGCGGTGGTTGGGGAAGTTGTGGGTTTTGGGGGTTGAGTAGCTGGATATACTGTAGGTGCGACAGGAGGAGAGTTATTAACTGCTTTTCCATTCAGTGCGTCTAAAACTTGACGTGCTGACTGATAGCGATCGCTTGGTCTGGGAGATAGCATTTTATCTAAAATGTCCCCCAATAAAGGACTAAGGCTAATTTCTCGCCGCCATAGCCATTGTAAATTTTGTGTATCTATTAAATCTTGTGGTAGTTTCCCTGTCAGTAAAACCAACACTGTCACAGCTAAAGCATATAAATCACTGTGAGGATATACTAAACCGGTTTGCATTTGTTCTGGAGGTGCAAAACCAATTTTTCCTAACAAAGTTCCACTACTTCCAGAAGTAATTACCCCAGATTGATAATATTGAGAAGCGACAGTTTGCGCGACTTGTTTCACTCCCCCAAAATCAATTAAAACTGGTAATTGATCCACAATTCTCAATATTAAATTATCAGGAGAAATATCACGATGAATCACACCTACATGATGGATATATTCTAAAACTGGTAAAAGTTGTTCTAATAACTGACGAACTTCAATTTCTGTAAATTTTAAACCTTTTTGTTTGCGGGAATTTAATAAAGAATTATAAGTTTCACCTGCTACATGATCTTGCACTAAAAATAGAGATTCTTTACCTTGTAAATTAATACGTAATAGTTCCCGAAAGCGGGGAATTTGAGGATGTTGTAATTGATAAAGAACACTAGCTTCTCGTTGAAATAACTCCTCTGCTTTTTGCACAATATAAGGAGTTTGCACCTGGGGAGAAAATTCTTTTAAAACACAAGCTTCTCGAAAACGGTTAATATCTTCAGCTAAGTAAGTTTTCCCAAACCCACCTTGTCCGAGTTGACGGACAATAACATAGCGATCGCCTAAAGTTTGTCCTGCTTGAATACCACTATTGACAGGAGTTTCTATTATCTTCTCACCACACTGAAGACAAAACTTACTACCGGATGGATTTTGATGTCCTTGAGAACAATAAAGATTAGTCATAAAGGAATAGGGAATAGGGAATAGGGGATAGGGAATAGGGAATAGGGAATAGGGAATAGGGAACAGGTTAACAATTTTACCCAATCACCAGTCACCAATCACCAATCACCTATTCCCTACCTTATCAGAGGCGATCGCATACCAAAACTGCATAAAAGTCTGCTGATTTAGTTTCCCACGCACTTGACCAGGAAACAATGGATCAAATTTTTGATATGTTTCCTCTCTTAACTCCTGAAATGAACGATATTTACCTAATCTACCAGCTTTAGCTAGTCTATCCCATTTTTGGGAATCTTCTATACTATAACTACCTATTTTCCTCCGTGCTATCTGACTCAAATTAGCTTGTTCTATTTTCTTTAACAACTCATCTGCTGTACTATTCCACTGTTCCCGTAAAACCCGATCTTCCGGTTTATCTGTTAATACCCTTCCCCGCAACCCTGGCCTGATAGCATAAAATCTTTCATCTACTGTCTTAGTAAACACCGCTTGGGAAATTTCCAACTCTTGCACACGGTTAAAAACCTCCTCAACACTGCGGTTTTTATTTCCCACATTGGTAGGATTATTGATAGATGGTATACCGGGAACTTCCACTTTAGGTAAACTAATTGATGTAACACTTCTTACCATAAAATTTCCTAAGGCCCACATACCACCACCAATTAAACCGACTCCCATAGTTATAGTAAAAGTGACAGCAAAAGGACGCAACCATATAGGCATCGGTATATTTTGCAATGCCATGTGAGTAGTTCTATATACTTTTTTCCCTGGTGCAGCTACCATTGTTTGTAACCTGCTCAGGTGAGTGTTTTTGTTATTAACAGAAGGTTGCATAGTATTTGGATTAGTATTTATGTTATGGATAGCTGTAGAAACAGAACCAGAAACAGATGTTGGTGGTGGTAAATCTTTGATAACTTGATCTGCTGTTTGATAGCGATCGCTTGGTTTATATGCCAACATCTTTTTTAAGACTGCTGTTAATTTCGGACTTACTTTAATTTCCTTTCCCCAATACCAAGTCCCGTTATAACTATCATAAAGTAAATGAGGTTCTTTACCAGTCACTAACACCAAAGCCGTTACCGCTAACGAGTATAAATCACTGCTTTTAAATACCTTTCCCTGAAGTAACTGTTCTTCTGGTGCATAACCTTTTTTACCCAATAAAGTACCATTTCCGACCAACTTTGTCTGCCAAAAACCCTGATAAGCTGGTAATTGTTTTACACCACCAAAATCAATCAACACAGGTAAACCATCTTTTTGGCGTAAAATCAAATTATCAGGCGAAATATCACGGTGGACAATATCTAAAGAGTGAATATAACTCAAAATCGGGAGAATCTTGTGTAAAAGGTTAATTACCTCCTCCTCACTCAAAGATTTTCCCTGTGTTTGCAGTTGTTCAAATAACTGATAATAATTAGCACCTTCCACATAATCTTGCACTAAAAAGAAAAAATCTTTAGTACCAATTTTAGCTTGTATAGATTCATGAAATCTGGGAATTTGCGGATGTTTGATTTTTTTAAGTACGTTCGCTTCCCGTTCAAATAACTCTTGAGCTTTTTGTAAATCTTCTTTTTTAGTGACTTGGGGCGCAAATTCTTTTAAAACACACTTTTCACGGGCTTTTTGTCTATCAATCGCCAAATAACTCCGCCCAAAACCACCTTGCCCCAGTATACGCCCAATTTCATAACGATTATTGATTACCTGTCCTACAGTCAGCGGTAAAGATTCTCCGCACTGAGTACAAAAACTGTTACCATTATTATTTGCGTGTTGTTTGCTGCAATAGACGGACATGGTAGGGAACATAGATCAATATACTGATACAGTTCTACAATATCAAAAAGGTAATTTACGAACTATTGTGGTGACTGGTGACTGGTGACTGGTGACTGGTGACTGGTGACTGGTGACTGGGTTATTAACTTGCCCTAGTTCTTCTACCTCCTGAACTCCTGACTCCTAACTTATGAACCCAAAAACCCAAAAAGCGATTCAAGAACTAGAAAAATTTGTTTCTACTCCCCTAGCAGAAACACTGGAACAACATCAAAAAACTACACTCCAAGAAATCGCAATTAACCTATTTAAAACCGTATCATCTACCGTACCAGCTTACAAAGCGTTTTTAGCAACACATCACATCAACCCGGCAACAATTCAAACTTTAGCAGACTTCCAAAAATTACCAGTTATTTGTAAAGAAAATTATATTTCTCTTTACACTCTACCAGAGCTATGTCAAGATGGAATATTAGGAAGCTGTGATATGATCGCTGCTTCCTCTGGCTCAACGGGAAAATCCACATTTTGGCCGCGTTTCTTCAATGATGAATTACAAATAGCCACCCGGTTTGAGCAGATTTTTCATGATAGTTTTGATGCAGATAATAAAAGCACCTTAGCAATAATTTGTTTTACCTTGGGAACATGGGTAGGGGGAATGTTCACTACCAATTGTTGTCGGTATTTAGCAACTAAAGGTTATCCCATTACAGTCATTACACCTGGAAATAATAAAACCGAAATATTACGAGTTGTGCAAGAATTAGGTGGTAATTTTGAACAAGTTGTATTATTAGGATATCCACCCTTTTTAAAAGATGTTATTGATACGGGAATTACCAATGGTTTACAGTGGAAACAATATCATATTAAATTAGTAATGGCAGGAGAAGTATTTAGTGAAGAATGGCGGAGTTTAGTAGGTGAAAGAATAGGATCAGAAAATCCTTGTTATGATTTTGCGTCAATGTATGGAACAGCAGACGCAGGAGTTTTAGGAAATGAAACACCTTTAAGTATTTGTATTAGAAGATTTTTAGCAGCAAACCCAAAAGCAGCAAAAGCATTATTTAGTGAATCTCGTTTACCGACATTGGTACAGTACGATCCTTGTAGTCGGTTTTTTGAAGTTGAAGACGGTAGATTAATATTTTCTGGTAATAATGGCATTCCTTTAATTAGATATAATATCTTCGATAATGGGGGGTTAATTAGTTATTCAGAAATGCTGAAATTCCTAGCTGAATGGGGGTTTGATCCGGTTGCTGAGTTAGGTGAAAATAGAGGAATACATCAATTACCATTTGTTTATGTTTTCGGACGATCTAATTTTACCGTTTCCTATTTTGGTGCAAATATTTATCCTGAAAATGTGACTGTGGGATTAGAACAACCGATAATTAGAGAATGGGTAACGGGTAAATTTGTGTTACAGGTAAAAGAAGATCAAGATAAAAATCGCTTTTTATCTGTTGTTGTGGAATTAGCACCAGGGGTAGAAGGTAGCATTGAAAAAACTGCAACTATTACTAATTCTATTCTTGCTCAATTGTTACGTTTAAATAGTGAGTTTGCTAATTATGTTACGGTGGAATATCAAACACCCCAAGTAGAATTAAAACCTACTGGTGATGCTGAATATTTTCCTGTGGGTGTGAAACATAGATATACTCGCAATTGATAATTGATAATTGATAATTGATAATTGATAATTAATCTCGTTCCCAGTCTCAGACTGGGAATGCAATGATATAGGCTCTGCCTATAATAGAAGTCAGAGACTTCTTAATTCATTCCCATACAGAGTATGGGAACTAGTAATTGATAATTGACAATTGATAATTGATAATTGATAATTGACAATTGCAATGATATAGGCTCTGCTTAAATTCATTCCTATACAGAGTATGGGAACGAGTAATGATTTTCTGATATGATTAATACCATAATTTACACTTATAATGATACAATCACTGCACGGTTATTTAGTTAATTAATGAATAGTTCTGGTATAAAGTCTATCCTTCATCCTTTGCGAATTGGTGAACACATTGCCCGCTATCCAATTATTCAAGGTGCAATGTCAGTGGGTGTATCTGGTGCTAAACTGGCTAGTGCAGTAGCTAACGCTGGTGGAGTGGGTGTCATTGCTTCAATGGGAATAGGGTTAAATTCTCTGTATTTTCACAAACGCCAACGGGGTAGTTTTTTTACAGCTAATCAGTTAGCATTGAAAGATGAAATCAGCAAAGCACGGATTATTAGCCCAGAAGGAATTATTGGTGTTAATGTTTTAGTTGCTACTAGAGATTATTTGACATTAGCTCAAACTGCGGCAGCAGCAGGGGCAAATTTAATTATTACTGGTGCGGGATTACCTTTGACTTTACCAGAATTTACGGTAGACTATCCTGATGTGGCATTAGTGCCGAGTGTTGCTAATGTACAAGCTGCAAAGTTAATTTGTGAAACTTGGAAAAGCCAGTATAATCGTTTACCTGATGCTTTGATTTTGGAAAATTGTCAAAAGGTGGGAGGACATTTTTCACAGTGCGAACAGGCGAATTTTCCTGGTTTTTCCATTGAGTGGGTAATTACTGAATTACGCGAGTATTTAGCACAACAAGAAAAGAGCATACCATTAATTATTACTGGGGGAATAAGCGATCGCACAGAAATTGATCAGATATTAGGGATGGGAGCAGATGGTGTACAAATTGGTACTCGCTTTATTACTACAGAAGAATGTGATGCTGATTTGCGGTATAAAGAATTTCATCTAAGAGCAACTCCAGAGGACATTGTGACAGTACCGAGTCCAGTAGGAAAACCCAGTCGTGCTTTAAAAAATGCCTTTGCGGAAATGGCGATATCTTCAATAAGCTGCGCTAACGCTGATTTATCATTGTTAGAACGTAGATGTATAGCAAATTGTTTAGAATCTTGTTTATGTAGAGATACTAAAAAAACCTATTGTTTACTGCAAGCACTTTCTAAAGCAGCGTGTGGAGACATAGAAAATGGTTTAATTTTTTCTGGTGCTAATTTGGGATCAGGCGATCGCATCATCTCAGTTTCCGAATTAATGGCAGAATTAACCTGTTGATAGAAAATGGGGAGATGGGGAAAACATTCTTTACTTAATTCCCTATTCCCTATAACTTTAGCGGTGGTGATCGCATTTAATAAACATTTAATAAACATTTAATAAAAATTCGCCCAATCTATACCATTAAAAACTAATATTTGAATTAAACCATAAGCCAAAGCTGCACTACCGATAGGAACAGTTAAATTATCAATACCCAGAAACGAAAAAGCTTCTAAAAATGTAGCTATAATAGCTACAATTATTGATATCAGCCATATTTCCCAAGAGTTTCCTTGTGTTGGTAGCAAAATCAACACAGTCATCAAAAAACTAACAAACGTCATGGTTAAAGAACCTTCCCAACTTTTGTTTGCACCAAAAAGTTTATATTTATGTTTACCAAATCTTTGCCCGATTAAAGCCGCTAGTCCATCTCCCCAAGCCATAATTAAAATACCTAAAGCTGCATATTGGGGTTGGTGTAAATACCAAAAACAAGCAACTAAAATCCCAATACTGACTGCATAAAAAAATGTACCTAAACTTTGACGACCAACGCTATTAATTCCTGGTAAAAGGGGCAAAAAATAGGATAATAAAGTAATAATGCCAGCTAAAATTGCAGATGTAATGCCAATAATAGCAGGGATATTGAACCACCAAGCCAGTAAAATTACATTACCTGCGCCAATATGGACTATTTTACGGATAATTTCGGGTTCACTGTCGGTAAAGCGACTAACTAACCAGGCGACGAAGATAACAAGTAATACCCAAGCCGCAGCAACGGAAATTTGTTGCCACAATGGGAGAATAGATTCTAAACCGAGAAATGTCATCAACAATGTAATCAACAATGTAATCAACTATGTAATCAACAATGACGCAACTGATAATTTTGAGACTGTGATTCTTGTTATTTAAACCTAATACTACTGTAGGCGATTTGGGCATGAAAATAATATTGATTGGGCTAATTAAAGGTTATCGCTTATTCATCTCTCCTCTGTTTCCGCCGACTTGTCGCTTTCAACCAACTTGTTCAATGTATGCTATCCAAGCTATTGAGCGTTTTGGGGTGTTCCGTGGTGGTTGGATGTCTATTTGCAGAATTTTACGTTGTCATCCGTTCCACCCTGGTGGTTATGATCCAGTACCAGAAGTGGGGGAAAAGTCTTGTTGCGAACATCGGGAGTAACAGATACAGAACTGGTTGGAGAAAATTGGGTAGTGGAAAACTCATTCAAAACCTACTACAAAACTTACTATTTTACAAGCTGAGTTGATAATATGCGTCCATATCACCAAATTTCCATTATTGAATGTGGTGAACCTTTAGTGAAAATTCCCTTAGAACGGTTTGCGGTGGAGACTCCCCATCCTTATGAAAAATTAGGTGCTGACTATGGGGGATATTCTGCTTATTTTTTGCGTGCCAGTGTGGTCGAAAATTTAATTGAGGCACAAAATTATTTACAATTGTTACATCCTGGTTGGTGTATTCAAATATTTGATGCTTATCGCCCGGTAGCTGTGCAGCAATTTATGGTAGATTATAGTTTTGCCCAAGCTGTGCAAGCCCGGGAATTAAATGAGAGTGATTTATCGACTCAACAACGGGAAGAAATTTGGCAGCAAGTATATGAAATTTGGGCGGTCCCAAGTTTAGATATGAATACTCCTCCTCCCCATAGTACAGGTGCTGCGGTGGATATTACTTTAGTCGATGAAAATGGGGAAGTTGTAAATATGGGTTCACCGATTGATGAAATGTCTGAGCGATCGCACCCTGATTATTATGCCCATTCTGATGCCCATTGTCATCAAGAATATCATCGCCATCGAGAATTGTTACTAAATGTGATGTTAAAGGCAGGTTTTCAACGTAATCCTAGAGAATGGTGGCATTTTTCCTTTGGTGATCAAATGTGGGCTTGGTTGTGTAATCAGCAAACAGCACGTTATGGGCGTTTCAATAATGAATAATTAGGGTTGGCTGAAAAAGTCCCTTCGTTGAGGCAGGGAATAGGGAATAGGGAATAGGGAATAGTTTGAGCTATCTGTTATCCCCAGATTTTCCATTGGTGACAAGTTAAGCCTGTAAGTCTTGTGTCGAGAGGCTTTGAGAAAATCGCTGAAAAAAAACTGGTCAGACCCACGTTAAGTCCACTTTTTTATCAATAACTTGTCACCAATGGCTAACCCGTGATAAAAAGAGTATAACGATATTAATATCAGAAAAGATATGAATAGATATTATGGGATGGTTTGTATTATAAGCTCTGCTCTTTCAGAACAAGAAGTTGAACGGGTTATTCAAGAATCTTCTCATCTCATTGCAGAGCATGGTGGAACAGAAATTAAATCCAATAAATTGGGTAAAAAACTCCTAGCTTATCCTATTGTTAAAAAAGGTCAGGGAATTCTGATTACGACCAATTCTCTCAAATCCAGTCGTAAAGTAGCTGGTATATATATTCAAATACAATATCTAGCTGATAGTAAAGAAGTTTCTGAAATCATCAAAGGATTACAAGCTAATCAAGAATTTGTTCGCTGTTTAATTGTTAAATTAAAATCTGACCAAGATGATTGGATAATACAACCTAAACCCAGAAAGAAAAGAAGCATCAAGGTTATAGATAAGAAAGTTATAGAGAAAATTGAGGAACAACAAATTATAGTTGTCGATGACGACGATGATGATGCTTATGAAGAGAATGATGAACAACCACCAGTTTTGTCACCGGAAGAAAGAAAAAGAATTAAGGCAGAAAATATTAACTATCTGCATAGAACAGTAGATAGAACTCCTGAATTATCTAAGCTAAAAAATGCAGCAAATGATGATACTTGGGAAGATTTAACAGAATGGATTGCTGAATCTATTTGTGATATTAATTTTACCGCAGCTAGTAAATCTGTTACAAGATTAATCACAAGAGTCGGACATAAAACTCCCCGTGAAATAGCACACAGACTAATTATTCATAAATCCTTACAAGCAGCAGGATTAGAATTAATTGGAGATGTGGTAGCAACGGTTAATAATATTTTAGATGGATTAGGAGCAGAGGGGATTGACTTGCCAGAAATAGCCAAGTTAGGCGCAGAGATGGTTTATCAAATAGGACAGATTTATGGATTTAATATAGATGATCGTGAAAGAGAAGAAGAAGCTTTATATATGTTCGGGTTTATTTTCTTAGGAGAAAAAATAATCAATTTAGGAATAGATTGGTTAAAGTTGGGTTACATTAATAATAAACTTCTAAAAGTGGGCAGTAAAGCCTTAATGATTTATGGGCTAGGTCATTTAGCTTGTTTCTATTATGAATATAAAGCTGAATTTGAATTTAGTCTCATTCCTCCACATGATTTACTCAAGAAATTGCGTCAAGAAAGAGATAATTACTTCCCAGATGATTTATCAGAAGCAACTGTCAAACAAAAATTAATAGTAGAAATTTCCATTGCTTTCCCCGATATTAACTATGAACTTTTAGAGTCTCTACTAGCAGAAAAGAAATGGAGAGAAGCTGATATGGAAACAGAATATATCATCTCCGAACTATTAAATAGGAATATTAAAGACGACACTAGCAAGATATTTAAACAAGATATCAATCAAATTGATGAGTTATGGTATCATTACAGTCAAGGTAAGTTTGGTTTCCAAGTCCAAAGAGATATTTTTCAGCAATCTGATATCAATAAAAAAATTGGTAAGTTTGGAGAAGCATTAGGTTGGCGTGGAAAAGCATTTTTAGGTATTGGTGTCCTGGGTGCGTTTAGTTGGAAAGACTATGATAAATTAGTTTTTGAGCTTGATAAATCACCCAAAGGACATCTACCTGCTTTTTGGTTTCATAAATATGAAAAGCACAATGGTTTTATTGTCAAATCTTATTTGAAACCAATTCTAGAAAGAGATGATTGGCAGAATATAAAAGCTTTACCTTTATCTGAAGATGTCAAATTAGCACCAACACCTGATGATGTGTAATGCTAATTTTATTAATTAGGTTGGTGTGAAAAAAAAATATCGTTATGATATAGAAACAGTCTGACGATTCAATCTAAAGTTTTAAGCTGTTGTGCATTTAATTTGTATAAGTGGAACAGGCGTCTTGCCTGTTAAACAAGAGTTCAGAACATTAGGGTTATACAATTTAGCTGTGTAACAGCTTACTAACCAACCACCCCATCTGATTACCCAGCTTCCACGCTTTGGTGAAAGTGAAGCTACCCCAGACAAAGGTCATTTCATCCTTTCCTACCCTTGGGGTTATACCAATCAATTCTTTTACCTTTGCTCTACTCAGTATCCACTTGTGAGCTACTGCTTTTTCTAGTTCATAATATTCTGCTAAATGCGATCGCTGATTCCCGATATACCTCATCATTTTCTCAACCAAACCAGCCATAACGTTAATAGCGCTAAGGTTTTCAGCGTTGTCTAGTTGGTTGTCCAGTATGTCTAGTGAGTTGTCCAGTTTTTCAAGTGGGGCAACTTCTACTTCTGGCTGGATGGGGAAATCTGCGATCGCTCCCCCTTCCCTAATATGTTTGTCTAGTTTGTCCAGTAGCTCTAACTGTTGTGGGGTGATTTTACCCCGTGCTACTGGTTTTATGTCCAGTCCGTTGATTCTGTCATATACGGCTTGTCTTGACTCTAAACCGTATCTTCCTTGTAGGGTGGATATTTTAATCAGTTCTGTGTCTTGACTGTCCATCTGGGTTTGTCAACTCTCCTACTGGACAATTTTAGTTTGTCCAGTCATTCGGTGGACAAAAATTTTGTCAGGTTGTCTACTGGACATTTTAAGTTTGTCAAGTCTCTCGGTGGACAAGTAATTTATACCTCTCCCAAGTTTTTAAATTTGTTCATCGTTAAATTGTAAAAATTGTCTTGGCGTTATAATAGAAATTCCTCGAAAGGGATGTAATTCTAATAAGTCTTGATCTCCCGTGATAATATGAGTAGCATTTCCTGAAACGGCTAACTCTAAAAATTTGTTATCTTTGGGATCTCGACAAATATTAATCGTTTCTATAATATTAACGAGAATGGCTTTATTTCTTAGACTAGATATAAATTGTAATCTTGTTTCTAAAGATAAGTATTTATCAAATTTTTTGCGAATTAGAGTTTGAGATATTTCTTGATAGCTATCTTCAGAAATCAATAGAGTTTCTGTCGTCGTAACCTGATCAAAAACTTGTTGAGATGTTGATGAAGATAGCAGTAATCCACTAATTAAAATGTTAGTATCTAAAATAACTCGTAGTTTACTCATCTTTTAACAATTCTGCTAAAATTTCGGGAGTTAAGCCGTTTTCTTCTGCTTCTTGGCGAATCTGTTGAACAATTTCTTCAAAACTTGTATTTTTTAAAAGTTCTTTAAGGATAAGATTACAAACAATCAGGGCATTTTTTTGTTTTTCGGGTTCTGCTTCTCGGTATGCTTTGGCAATTTCTGGGTCAACTTGAAGGGTAATTGTTTCCATAATAAGTTAAGCCTCTATTAATTGACATTGTTAATTATAACAAATTAAGATTATTTGTGCTTGACATTATCCTCAATAAATTTCTCTGGTTTCTGCTTTGGGGTTGTGGCGTTTGATTAAAATAAAAAAGCCCAAATCTGTAATTGAATTTTATTTCTACATTAATTGTCAATTATCAATTGTCAATTATCAATTGATGATGGCATTCCCAGTCTGGAGACTGGGAACGAGAGGTGAGTTAGCTTTTTTGTATCGGAAATTAAAGATTTACCATTTATGTCTGATCCATTCGTAAATCTCTAAATATTTCGCACCGGGAATATTCCAAGAATTATCATACAACATACCCTGAATAGCTAGTTTTTTAAACTCTTCGGGTTGCTGATACCATAAATCTATAGCCCTTCCCATTGCTGATTCTAATGCTAGGTTATCCATGTCATAAAACACATAACCATTGCGTTTTTCTGGTGGTAAATTTTGATCATAATCTCTGTCAAAAACAGTATTTACTAAACCTCCAACACCCCGAACAATGGGTACAGTTCCGTATTTTAAACCGATCATTTGGGTTAAACCACAGGGTTCATAATTACTGGGTACAACTATCATATCTGCACCAGCATAAATGAGGTGAGATAATTCTTCATTGAATCCCAGTTCTAAATGCACATCTGGGTTATTATTTAAAAATTGTTTTTCATGGTAAAAATGAGCGTTAATTGCTGATTCTGTAGCTGAACCTAACAATACAAATTGCGCTCCTCTATTCAAAGCATAGTACATAGCATGGTGAACCAAATGGACACCTTTTTGATTATCTAAACGACCGATGTAAGCAATGATGGGTTTTTTCTCATCATGAGCTAACATCAATCTTTCCCTTAATGCTTTTTTGTTATATGCCTTTTGTTCAAATTCATCCCAGTTGTAATTATTAGGGATGTAACGGTCAACTTCGGGATTCCAAAAATCGTAATCAATGCCATTGAGAACTCCACTAAATTTGTCTTTTTGCAAATATAATGTATGTCCTAAACCACAACCCACATCACTGGTTTGAGCTTCTATTGCATGATTTGGTGATACTGTTGTCACTGCATTAGCATAATTAATTCCTGCTTTCATAAAATTGATCGCAAAAGGATTAAAATTATCCCGCAGTTTGTCGTATTGAAAATAATATTCTGGGCGATTTAAATTGGTAGCTTGGAGAGTTTCTACACCACCCATACCTTGATGTTTAAAGTTGTGAATGGTGTAACAAACTCTTTGATATTCCATGCCATGATATTTATAAATTTCATACAACATGACAGGAATTAACCCAGTTTGCCAGTCGTGACAATGAATGATATCCGGTCTTTTATTACTTTGCAGTAAAAATTCTAAAGCCGCTTTGCTAAAGAAAGCAAACCTCATGTTGTCATCATCGCAACCATAGTAACAACCTCTATTAAAGAAATTGTCTTGACTGTGGGGTTGAATGAAGAAACAAACCCGACCATGTACCCACCCGCAGTATACAGAACAGTGAACTGCGCCACCATACCAGGGTACCCACAGGTTAAGGTAGGCATCGTGAAGACCCCATATATGATCGTAACGCATACAATCATACATTGGGAGAATAAGTTCAACAGTGTTTCCCCGTCCTTCTAACTCCCTGCTAAGTCCATAAACAACATCCCCCAAACCCCCAGCTTTTATTACAGGAGCGCATTCTGAGGCAATTTGTACTATGTACATTCCTAGCCCTCGCCTTACAAAACTTTATGTTTACTATATAGCAATTTATGAAAAATGTACTCATTGACAACTGGGTATTGGGATGATAAACGAGGATTGAATTTTTGGGTGTGGGGTGTAGGAATTTTCATTTTCACTCTTGCCTCTTGCCTGTCCTCACAGATAACATAACTATTCAAACGGACTTGATATTACTCCTGACTCCTGATAGCGTAGCGTAAGCCACATTTTGCTGTAAATTAAGATGTCAGCAAGGGAATCTATCCTCAGAATTATTATCAAAGCATTAAGTTTCCAGACAAAATCCTGGGATTTATGTCTGAAAAGAGTATGCTTCAAACCAGAAGATATCGAAATTGTGTATTACAGCAGTTTTCACCTAGTTATACCACAGTAGAGAGGTTGCGTGCAAATTCTCTACAAGGGTTTTAAAGATTGTTTTGTGGTTCATTTACCTGAAAATCGCTGTCATGTAATTTGGTAATCTCAATCTATCAAGGTAAAAATTTCAGACAAAATTGTGTGGTTTAGGTTCTGACATAATATCTAAAAATATTTTTAATATGTGAATTTTCCATTATTGGAACTTAGTAATTTTAAAATTTAGTAATTTTAAAATATACGAATTACATTTTTAGACAAAATGATCGGATTTATGTCCTATGATCATGTGCATAAAGCTTTATATGTATCGGGACTTTGGATTATTTTAAATCTAGTTATGCAAAAACATTTAAAAGGAATTAACTCCTAATTTAGAGGATAAAACAATGAAGAAAATAGTAATTGCGGACTTAAAATATAATGCAGGAAGCCTTTTTCGTGAGCTATCTGTGGTTGAAACAAAGACTGTATCTGGTGGTAGTGGTGGGAGCGTCAATAATTATTTTATATCGGGTAATACTGGAAACGTGGAGAATACAGGGACTGGTGACGTTAAAGGTGTAGATAGTGGCATCAGGGATAATAAGGTCGCTACTGTAGACTATTCCAGGTCAATATACGTCGTCATAAATTCTTGGTGATTAATTATTTGTATTCTGGTACTGACATTAAGAAATTTTTAGTTGGTTCAGGGGAAAACATTTTTTTAGGGCATTTGTTTTTACAGATTTTACTCCTCATAAATCATAAATTTTCATACCTGCTCATTTCTGGATTGGTAAATTAAGACAATGGCTGCAATCATGAATACTGAATTACATTCTGTTCAAGTCAATGGGCTTTTTCAGAAACTGACTTTAGAAGAAATGGAGTCAACGTCAGGAGGTAATACTGTTATTCCTTTATGGAGTAGTGGTTTAGCGGCTTTCTCTCTCAATATGTTTTGTGATGAGTTAAATAGTTTATTCAGTGAATATTACATACCTCCGATTTTTAACGACAACAAGCTTTTTACGGTTGATTTTTCGGAAATAGATATCTATTTGGTAGTTTAATCATTTGCGGGGGTTAAAAATTGGTTTGTACCGACTCTTAACCCCTGAAAAATTACACGGCTATTGTCTCTAAAGTTCGAGATTGTTGCTGACGACGACCGTGGTAAATCATTTGAATAGGTTTATCTTGACCTGTCACCAAACCACGGCGTTTTGGTTTAACTTCACGAGTATCTGCTAGTTCCATTTCCCAACCTTGGAGGATTTTAGCTAGTGCTAATTTCATTTCAAATTGGGCAAATGCTAGACCAATACAACGTCTTGCACCAGCGCCAAAAGGGATAAATTGATATGGTGAAAATTGTTTTTCTATAAAGCGTTCTGGGTTAAATTGTTTAGAGTTGGGATAAATATCTTCTCGATGGTGAGTGAGGTAAATTGAACCCATCACAACTGTACCTGGTTCTAGTTGATAACCATCTACAGAAATAGGGGTTTTTACCCGACGGGGAAAAGTCAACATTCCCACGGGATAAATCCGCAAAGTTTCATTACAAACGGCGGTGAGATAAGGTAATTTAAAAATAGTATTGGAATCAGGATTTTCGCCTAAAGTATCAAGTTCTGCTAATAATTTTTGGCGGACTTCTGGTAGTTTATGAACCCAATATAAAGCCCAGGCTATGGCTGTAGCTGTGGTTTCATGACCTGCTACTAACAAAGTCATTAATTCATCCCGTAATTCTACATCAGTCATTGGTTGACCGTCTTCATCCCTTGCAGACATTAGCAAACTGAGGATATCTGTACGTGATGGGTCGGGATTTTCTCTGCGTTCCTGAATTTCTGCATACAGAAGTTGGTCAGCTTTATTTTGACGACGTTCCTGTATTTCCCAAAGTGTGGAAAGACCAATCACTTTTTGTAACGCTGGAAAATATAATAAAGCCACTCTCCAAACTTCACTACCTGCTTCCAGAATTTCACATAGTAAGTGTTGTAATTTTTCAGCCCGTTCACCTTCATAAAGTCCAAAGACAGCTTGCATCATCACCCCCAGAGTAATTTCTTGGGTAACTGTTCGCACATTAAAAGGTTGATTTATTTGCTGTTTGCCGATGACTTTTTCGGTGATATTATTAATTACATCAGCATAAGTTCGCATTCTTTCCCCGTGTAAGGGAGGCATGATTAACTGCCGTTGTCGCTGATGTTCTTTACCACTTTGAGAAATCAGAGAATTTTTACCTAGTAACCCTTCAAATAGTTGATTTAAATCGCCTGGTGCTTCTAATTCTTTGGTATCATTGCTCAAAACCTGCTGCATTGCTTCTGGGCTATGAATAAAGACCATAGGAGGTAAATTGTAATCCAGCTTGAGAGTAAAAATATCACCGTAGGTTTTGGCGCATTCTTCCATGTAGGACATCGGGCTAAATACCCAGCGTAGCATTTGCAGGGTAGCTGGAGTTTTGGGTCCTGTGGGTAGAGGCATAAAAGTTTTTTGGTAGATGTTAGTTTTTTACTAAATATCTTATAGCAAAATTCAGAAGTCAGGAGTCGTAAGGGCGAAGCATTTGGGCGACAAATTATCATTTTATCAAAAGCCTATTTTCCTGTAAGGGCGAAGCATTCGGGCGACAAATTATCATTTTATCAAAAGCCTATTTTCCTGTAAGGGCGAAGCATTCGGGCGACAAATTATCATTTTATCAAAAGCCTATTTTCCGAATGCTTCGCCCCTACTTCGCCCCTACTTTGCCCGTACAGAAGTCAGGAGTGAATGAGAAAACGAACCACGAAGGCACAGAGGACATGGAGGAAAGAAGGTTTTAGAGATATTTTGCGTCAGCTTCCACACCCGCCATGAAATGAATTTCATGGCTAATAAATCAAGTAAACTAAAGTTTACTGAAGAATTTTCTGGTTATTGAGTCATCTTTAGATGACTTTGGCTATTAGCAAAGAAATATGGCTAACGCCACGCTTCGCTATCATTTCCTTGCGGGCTATTGGTTTGTCATGCTGCTTTCATAATCTCTGCTTATGTTTTGCATTCTAAAACTGCAATAAACCTTTACAACCGTGAAGATGTAAAATTTTGGTTACATTACAGTAGTTTTCAAGTCTTCAGACTTCTCTTATTTCCCCTTTGCGCCTTTGCGTCTTTGCGTGAGATAAAAAAGTCATTCATGAAAACCACTGTAAACCAGCATTTAAAGTTTCCGACGAATTTATTTAAGGTACTCAGCATGACAGCAACTACAACAAAGGCATCTTCCGCAGTTCCAAGTTTTTGTGAAGGTATTCAATATTTTGGGGAAGCATTGCCAGATTTTGAAACTTATGGTGCAACGCCGGTGATAGAATCGGGCAAAGGTGCGATCGCTAATCCCAATGATACTACAGCAGTTTATCAAACCCTACTAGCTGCCGATGCCCTGCGCTACCTGACTCTACAAATTACTGGTAGTAAGGCTTCTGGACATCCCGGCGGTTTTGCCAGCCAAGCGGAAGCTTATGCAGCTTTGGTCATGCTGGGACATAAAAACATTATCACCGAAGTTGGACACCACGCCCCCGGTTTTTATAGTGCCATGTTTCTCGACCGTTCTTTAGAAGACATGGGCATTTCTACAGTACAACAATTGCGCGATCGCTTTCGGGAAAAACACGGTTTATTAGGACATTTATCCGGTTATATTCCTGGTATTCTCGCCCCTGCTGGTCCTTTGGGACAAGGACAACATTTTGCGATGTCTGCTGCACTGCTACACCGTGACAAACTCTTCCCCTTCACCGTGGGAGATGGGGGACTCGGTGAACCCTACATCATGAGTGCAATGGCGCATTTTCACACCGCTTACCCCAATGTAACCAACTTCCTACCTATCCTAGTTTGGAACGGTTACAGCCAAGAACATCATAGCATGGTATCTTTAAAAACTACCGATGAAATGATCGCTTATTGGAAAGGTAACGGTTTTGCCGAAGTTATCATCGTTGATGCCAAAGAATTTGACGACCAACATCAACCGGGAGATTACGTAGATAGTACCATTTTCTCCTTCCAAAAACGGTTAGAATTTACCAAAGCGGTATTAGTAGGCGTTGATAAAGCTGCCCGTTCTGCTTTGAGTGGCACATTAACGGTATTTATCATTAAACAACTCAAAGGCGCGGGTGTTCACGCTTTAGGGGCAAAATCTCACAACCTCTATCCTCAAGATACCTTAACCGCTCCTCACATTGTCACAGCCTTACAAAAACGCGCTTTACCTGTAGAAGCATGGCAAACAGTCCGCACAAACGCCGAACGTGCCGGAGGTGGACCCGCAGCGAAAACTGTAGTTACAGAATTTGAATTACCTTTAGCAGACATCGGCGAATTACCATTAGAAGAATATGCAGTTGGCGGAGATCCAAAAGTTTCCACAACCGCAATGGGAAGGTTAGTAGGAATAATCGGAAATAAAGATAAAAATTTCCTAGTAACTAACGCCGATGGTAACGCCGCTTCAGGAATTGGTAATATTAATGAAGCCTTAAAAATCATTCACCCCACAGCCGATGAAACCTATCATCAAGCCCCAGGAGGTCAAGTTTACGAACCTTTGAGCGAAGATGCTTGTGCAGGTTTAGCAGTGGGTTTATCCTTAATGGGGGCGAGAAGTTTGTGGTGTTCCTATGAATCTTTTGCCATCAATGGTTTACCAATTTGGCAAACTGTCACCCAAGCAATGGCAGAATTAAGAAGAAAAACACCGTCAACTATTACCTTATTTACTGCCGGTGCATTAGAACAAGGTCGCAACGGTTGGACACACCAAAGACCAGAAATTGAAGCTTATTTTGCTTCGATGATGAGAAATGGCAATGTATTTCCTGTTTTTCCCCCCGATGCTAACAGTATTCAAGTCTGTTATGATTGGGCTTTGGGAACAAAAAATAAGGGAATTGTCATTACTGCAAGTAAGTCACCTTTACCCATTAGAACAACTTTAGAACAAACAAAAGAAGGGTTAGAAAAAGGCGCGATTTTATTACATGAAGTTGCGGGAGGAAAGCAAGTTGTTTTTGCTGTAATTGGCGATATGACCTTAATTCCCGTGTTTGAAGCGGCGGCATTTTTAGAGACTGAAGGTATTGGGGTGAAGATAATTTCTGTTATTAACCCCCGGCGTTTATATCGTGCTAATGATACAGCTTGGGATACTTGTTCTGAAGCTGATGGTGGGTTTTTGAGTGATGCAGAATTTGATAGTTTGTTTGCTGGTGATGCGTTAATTGGTGTGACAGGTGGTGCTGGTGCGATGTTAGAACCTATTATGTTACGCAGTACCAGTAAGCGAGATATTTTCGCTTGGAAGCGTGGGGAAACTACCGCAAGTGCGGGTGAGTTGATGGCGTTTAATGGGTTGACTGCGGAAGCGTTGACGAAGCGGGCTATTGAGTTGGTGCATTAATTAAAACGCAGATGTACGCAGATGAACGCGGATGATTTGGCGTTTGTTGCGTACATTTGCGGTTTTTAGTTAAAAGTATTTTTTGTAGATCATTTTTTGTTAAGCAATAATTAAAAGAAAATCATGTTATAATCTTATAATAAATTCATATAAACTATTATGCAAATACTTTCTAAAAGCTTCGATAATAGAATAAAAGCACACAATATTTTAACAGAAATGCCTATTTCTGAATACTTAGAAATAGCTAGAAATATTATTGACAATAATCCTTTTCAAAGGAGAAAATTAAGATTGTCTTCATCAATTTATAGCTTGCTCAAACAAGATTTAAAACAAGGTTGTACCATACCTCCTTTAGTTTTAGCTCTCAGTAATGAAAATATAGCTATTAATGATATAGATGAGAATAAATCTATCGATTATATTAATACCCATAGAGACAAATTAATCATTCTTGATGGTTTACAAAGAACATATACATTACTTGATTTAGCCAATGAATTAGATGCTAAAAATAATGAAAATAAGAGAAACTTTTATGATCACCAGTTAAGATTTGAAATCTATTTAGGTCTGAACAAAATAGGTATACTATACAGAATGTTAACCCTGAATACGGGTCAATCACCCATGTCTGTGAGGCATCAAATAGAAATACTTTATTCAAATTATCTTGATGAAAATATTCCTGAAGGAATACGACTTGTAAGGGAAGTTGATGAAGAAACACCTCATCAAATTGGTGAGTATAGATTTAATGATGTAATAGACGGTTTTACTTCCTATATTCTTAGAGATGAGTCTAGTTTAGATAGGAGAGACTTACTTGAAAGTATCAAGAGTTTAGAAAAACTGGCACTAGAAAATCAAGATAAGGATTTATTTCAAAATTACATCACAACCTATAATAAGTTTGTTGAAAAAATCCAAGAATTGGCAGGTGATTGGGAATTTAATAATGAAGAAAGCAGCTTATCAGGAAATCCTTTTGGTTCTAGCGTAGGTACAACTAACGTATATAAAATATTTACTAAATCGCAAGTAATGACAGGTTTCGGTGCTGCTGTGGGATTTTTGAGAGATAAAGAACTCATTAATTCATTTGATGATATAAACCTGTATATTGCCACTATTCAAGTTACCAATAATAATGAGCATTTTCTTGATAAATTAGTTTTAAATTTAGATGATATCAGTAAAACGGCTCGAAAAATTGGCAATTCTCAAAGAATGTATTTTTACTACTTGTTTAGAGAATTATTTAGTAGTGCTAGTGACTCATTTTTATCAATAGATAAGTCAATAGAATCTGGTTACAAAAAATATAAATTAAATGAGTAATTTTTGTCTATGCCTCTCAAAATCAAAAATGAACTTGCCAGCATACCATATACTTTGACAGAAGTTATACCCAAATTTAATGATAGTCAATCTTGCTTTGAACTCTCTGATTCAAATGATTTTAAAATAGACGTTGACTATATTTTAACTCCATATCTTGATTATGTTCCTGAAGATTATTCATTATTTGTAATGAAATCATTGGAACTAAATAGAGAAAATGACATTTTTCAAGTGTATGATAAAGATGCTAATTTAAGAATTGGTTGGGTATTTCCTATTCAAGCTATTGTATCTAATAAACATGGATGTGCAAACAATAAGCATTTTTTAAAATATGCTTATGTTGCCTTTTACAAACTATTAATCAATAAGGAAGAATATGATCATTTTATTCCATCTTTTCAAAATGCCGACAATTATATGCTGACAGATTTTTATGGAGATGATATAATCATATTAATTTTATCTAATTCCCAAATTCAAAATATTGATAATTTTCATATTGATAACTACTTGACTTCCTTATATTCATATAGTTATTATTACTGTCAACCAACAGAGAATTTAAAACAGATTAATAATTGTCAACCAACAGAGGATTTAAAAGAAATCAGAAATAGAGCTAATTTACAATCTTTTGGTAATACTAGACTGATAATTCAGAGAAAGTCACAGTATTTACAAGGAGAGGCTTATCTTGATAGACTTTTCAAAAGTTTATTGAAAACTGAAGAAAATCCTTTAGTTAGATTTTACCTTCTTTACCAAGTAATTGAATTAGTTATAGAGATAATTTTTGAAAAAAGTTTTTCAGATATAATCAATAATTTCCAGAATAATGCAGATAAAAATATATATGAACTTAAAGAATCAATTACAAATATTTCTAGTGAAAAAGAAAGAATATCTAAATTAATAGCTGCTTTAGAAAAAAAATTTGATGCAGTTAGTAAAACAAATTTACATCTGCTTTGTAATCAATTACTTACAGCATTTAATAGTGATAACAAAAATAGTTTGCCTTTAGCTTTATACTCTGTCAGAAGTTTAATTGTTCATAAATTTAGAAATTTACCAGAGAAAGATTTACCAAAACTTGAACAAATTAATAGAGAATTTGAAAATATTGTAATTAAAATAATCTTAAATTTTGAAGAAATAAGTATTAAGTAGTAAGTAAGGTTGGGTTAAGGGATGTAGACGTGGATCAACTTGCCGTAAACTAACCCAACATACTAAAAATTGTGATGGGTTTCGCTGTCGCTCTACCCATCCTACAAACTGATTTGGTGTAATATATATAGTGTGAGCCTTGGGTACTCCTTGGAGCATAAAATTGGATGCGGTCTGCAAAACGTGAATAACGATAAATAGGCTTGCTTACAATTTAGAGTTCCCGACCCCAAGGTAAGAATTTTTTTAAACTGAATAACAGCTTTTTAAGTTATGGGTTAACTGGTGGGTTGTGCTGGTGCGATGTTAGAACCTATTATGTTACGCAGTACCAGCAAGCGGGATATTTTCGCTTGGAAGCGTGGGGAAACTACCGCAAGTGCTGGTGAGTTGATGGCGTTTAATGGGTTGACTGCGGAAGCGTTGACGAAGCGGGCTATTGAGTTGGTGCATTAATTAGAACGCAGATGTACGCAGATGAACGCAAATGATTTGGCGTTTGTTGCGTACATTTGCTGTTTTTATCTGTTATAAAACTCAACAGTATAATAAATCAAATTCCCAAGTTATCCAATTAATTACCTAATAGAAAAATTTTGACAGAATTACTAGACTAAAAATATTAAAATCTGTTATGCTACCAATGGTATGACTAGAGGTAAGATATGGCTAAAATCTCAATTTCATTGCCAGATGACTTACTCAATTACATTGACCAAAAAGTTGATAACCGTAGTGCATTAATTGAAAGTCTATTGAAACAATGGCAAAAACAAAGACAAGATGAAGCACTAGCGGCTGCTTGCGCTGTAATTGATGAATTAGAATTAGGTTGGGAAAGTGAATGGCAAAATATAGCGATTACCGAATGGGAAGCATCTGGATCGTAACATTTGATCCATCCGTAGGTACAGAAATTCAAAAAACTCGGCCAGCACTGATAATTTCTGGGACTTTGTTTAATAACCAACGTACCAAAGTCACAGTTTTACCTTTTACTTCTGCAAAATTTAATAACTCCCGTATTTCACCAGCAGTAGTAGAAGTACCTGCATCAGCACAAAACGGACTTTCTGTAGATAGTCTTTTGATATGTGTTGAACCAATGACTTTTGATAAAGTTCGTTTAACGCAACAATTAGGAGAATTAGAAGCAGAATTACTAGAACAAGGTCAAAATATTTTGCGTTGCTATCTGAGTTTAAATAACAATTAATTCTTTTATGTTACGCAGTACCAGCAAGCGGGATATTTTCGCTTGGAAGCGTGGGGAAACTACCGCAAGTGCGGGAGAGTTGATGGCGTTTAATGGGTTGACTGCGGAAGCGTTGACTAAGCGGGCTATTGAGTTGGTGCATTAATATCATATTTTGTAGGGTGTGTTAGTAACGCACCTTACTAGCTTTATATTAAGAGTAAAAAATTGGAGTACAAGAAACTAATGACTAATGAAAACATCTGTTCAGACAATAATAATGAGAACTCTCACGTTATAACATTGATTTCAGATATGAGTATTGATGAATCTCATCTTCTGGTCAGTCAATGGAGTAGTTACTCTCCAGTTCACATTTATTCAGCCTTTTATTTTGCTAAAATGAGCAAATATATTGAGGAAAAATATCAAAAAGATTGCGTAACACAACAGCAACAAGACATAATTACTATTAAAAACCAGTATGTTAATCAGAATAGATCCTGTGTAACATCTGCAATTTTTTCTGCTGTTGCATTTTTGGAAGCAACAATTAATGAGCTATTTTCAGAAATAGGAGAATTACTTGATGGACACTATGCGAAGCAACTCGATTCTGATACTAAATCAAAAATAGAACTCTTATGGAAAATAGATAATTTGATTCAGGGTAAATGCACACTAGAAAAATTTCAAATATTTTTAAGTGCAGCAGGAAAGGAAATGTTAGATAAAGGTAGTTCTCATTATCAGGATGTCGAAAAACTGATTACCATACGTAATGTATTAATACACTATAAACCTCAAATGATGGTAATAGGCTCAAGCATTGAATCAATACCAACAACAAAAAAGTTTAATGGTCTGAATTTTCATCAATTAGAATTAGAAAATAAATTTCCTCAAAATCCTCTATTTGAAGAATACAATCCTTATTTTCCTGACAGATGTTTAGGATATGGTTGCGCTCAATGGGCTGCTAATTCAAGTGTGAAATTTGTTAAAAAGTTTTACAACAAATTGGGAGTAGAACCACATCCTGCGCTTGATACTTATGGAAATATTGCAGATTTTCCTGGAATAATCTGCCCATAAATTATTACGGTGCGTTAGTGATATTATAACGCACCATTAAAAATACAAAAAATAGCAAAATCAACAAAAAATTAATTTCCAAATGATTCAGCTTCGTTTAGGAAAATATCAAATAATTCCGATAATTTTGTAATATTTTCGTTCTTGATCTTCTGAACATAATTGTTATATGTTAAATGCCATCCATCCTGAGATCCTTCTTTAGCTAAACTTGGATAATATTTTTCAATTTCTACTAACATTTGATTTAATACAGCCTCATTTTTACTTTGTAATTCTATAATAATTTTACAAAGTAGGCAAAGTTGTAAATTATTGGGGTTATCGCCCATATCATTAATGTAATCTGTCGGAGATAATTTAGATTCAGCTAAAACGGTAGCTATTTTTATAAGCTGTTGTGCAGCTAAATCGAATAAACAGCATTACCTTTATTTTTAACTTTGCGCTCCCATTTAATAATAAGACCTCCTTCGTTTAGCAATTTATTTAATAATTCTTCTAACTATTCTACTGATTCAAATAATCTGTGGGCTATATATTCTTTCGCTGAATGCCATACCAGTTCAATTAAATTATAATCTGGACTATAAGGTGGTAAAAATTCCAGAATAATATTTGGCATTTCTGCTTCAATA
>NZ_BJCE01000011.1:0-48946 GCF_005402885.1 Sphaerospermopsis reniformis | reverse complement strand
TGGCTAATTCCCAATAGCAGGCATCTTCAGCACTGATTATAGCGTATAATCTGAGTATCTTTGCACTTAACCTTCATTTCCTCAAAAGCAGTTGTGGTGAAGGTTAGATAGTTTTCGGAGATGTCTAATATCCTGTAAATCCTTAAATCCTGTAAATCCTGATTCTGACAATTTAATATTTTACCTCTTTCCCATATCCCCAAAAATCAACATCTAAAAATCCTCATCCCCGCAAAATTTTTTCACCCAAAACACTTGACAAAATCCTCAGACTTGACACATACTAATATGATGGAAATCTGTGTCGCACATATATAACGTCTTTTTAACAACTCAATCCTAAAAATCTTTAAATCCTGGTTATCCTGATTCTGACAAATAAGATTTTATCTCACGCAAAGTCTTTCTTCTTACTGTCACCTGTACCCTGTAACCTACTATTGGAACTCCGTACAAAAAAACGTTACCCTAAACACAGGAAATAATTCCAAAATCTAAAATCCAAAATCTAAAATCTAAAATCAAATGACTTCTACCACTCAAATCCAAGCATTAGATGTACCTACAGCTATATTACAACGTCGTTCTATCAAAACCTTTAAACCAGATCCCATTTCCCCAGAAATGCTTAAACAACTGGTAGAATTAACCGTAGCAGCACCCAGTAGTTTTAACACCCAATCTTGGAGAATAGTTTTAGTTCAAGATGAAAATCAAAAAGTTGCATTATGTGAAGCATCTTGGAATCAAAAACAAATTATTCAAGCACCTGTAACCTTTGTATTTGCTGCTGATGCAACTGCTGGAGAACAAGATTTAACACCCATTTTAGAACAAGGATTAAACACCGGCGCTTGGAATGAGGGAACAGTTAATTATTTTAGAAATGCTATTCCCCAATTTCAAGAAGCTTTAGGAGATAAGCGTCGGGAATATGCTATTAAAGATGCCATGATAGCTGCTACAAATTTAGTATTAGCAGCAGAAAGTTTGGGTTTATCTACCTGTTTTATGAATGGTTGGATTGAAGATAAAGTAAAAGCAGTGATTGGTGCAGAAAATAACCCAGATATTTGTATTGCAGTGGTTGTACCTGTAGGATATGCAGCCGAACCCCGTTTAAATCCTGGTCGTTTACCGTTATCTGCTAATGTATTTGTGGATAAAATAGACAACCCATATCAAGATTAATGAACAATATCTAAGTAACAATATCCCCGACTTCTTGATTTCATTTTGTAAATCAATTCAATTATTTTTTCAACAGAAGTCGGGGATCTGAATTTATCCATGTTGTAAAAAATCAATCTTAGGCAATAAAGGATCATTAACTATTCCCAAACCTGCAAATCCCCAACGTTTTAATAAACTTCCCACCTGTGTACCTGGAATAGATTCTACAGCTAAACGACTCGCTAAATCAGCAGCATGAGCATTTAAATAACTGAGTGCTTCAAAATCTTCTTTAAACAATAATAAATATCCTGATTTATCCTCATCAATTTTTGCAGTGAGATATTTACCATCTGTCTTTGACCGAATAATATAATAAACTTCAGAAAGCATAATTTTTAATTCGTAATTCGTAATTATTCCCTATTCCCCATTCCCTATTTTCTAATTCAAATCTTCTAATTTAATTCTTGGATCAGCAGCTTTTAACATTAAATCAGCAATTAAATTTCCTAGAATTAATAAAACCGCACTCATCACTAAACTAGCCATGACTAAATATTCATCTTTTGCCAAAACAGCTTGTAAAGTTAATTTACCCAAACCAGGCCAGTTAAAGAAGTTTTCTGTAATAAATGCACCACTTAATAAACTTGCTAATTCAAATCCTAACAAAGTAATTAAAGGGTTAATAGCATTCCGCAAAGCATGAACATAAATAACACGGTTTTCTGGTAATCCTTTAGCACGAGCAGTTTGAATATAATCTTGCCGCAAAACATCCAATAATTGACCACGCATGATTCTTTGTAAACCAGCAAAACTGGTAATACTTAACGCAATCAAAGGTAAAATCATGTGCCAACCGATATCTAAGATTTTTCCGAACCATGTCAGTTCACCATGATCAATGCTAGTCATGTTACCCACAGGAAATAAGGGGGTAGTGACTTGGGCTAAGAATAAGAGAAATAAGGCAGTGATAAAACTAGGAAAACCTTGTCCAGCGTAACTTAAAACCTGTAAAATCTTGTCCGTCGGGCGATTTTGTTTAACCGCAGCGAGAATACCCAGAGGAATAGCGATCGCCCAAGTTGTAAATAAAGAAGCGATCGCTAACAACAAAGTCGCTGGTACTCTTTCCCACAACAAAGACGACACAGAACGCTGATAAACAAAACTTGTCCCAAAATCACCCCTAGTCATAATTTGCTTCAACCACAACCAAAATTGCTCAGGCCAAGACTTATCCAAACCAAACTGTTGTGTAATTTCTTTAATCCGTTCTGGTGAAATCTTAGAATTGTGTATCAATGTAAGTAAAAAAGTACCTGGTGACAATTTCATCACAAAAAACGACAACGCAGAAGCTAGAAAAATAGTTAACAAAGCCTGTAGCAGCCGTTTTATCACATAAATAAAAGTTTCATCTGTGACTAGCTTAATCAGCCAATCTCGACCAGTCTCTAAAGCAATTTTTGTATTAGTCATTAGTTGTTAGTTGTTAGTCATTAGTCATTAGTCATTAGTCATTAGTCATAAGTCATAAGTTAATTCTACCCAATCACCAGTCACCAATCACCTAATATTCAACCAAAGAAATAATTGGTACATCTGGTAAATACTTGCGTCCTTGCAAATCCCGTAGCTCGATGATAAACCCAAAACCCACAAGTTCACAGCCAATCTTCTGTACCAAAGTAGCTGTTGCACTTGCAGTTCCACCCGTAGCAATTAAATCATCTACAATCAAAACCCTGCTACCTGGATGTAAAGCATCCTGATGTACCTCCAAGCAATCTGTACCATACTCTAGTTGATAATCAATTCTGTGAACTGCTGCGGGTAACTTGCCTTTTTTGCGAACCGGAATAAAACCAGATCCCAATTTATAAGCCAGAGGCGCGCCAAAAATGAAACCCCGTGATTCCATACCCACAATGCAATCAACTGAGATTTCCAGTTCAATACATTTTTGTGCTAAAAAGTCAATAGTGTATCGCAAACCCTCTGGATTACGCAGTAGAGTTGTAATATCTCGAAATACAATTCCAGGCTTAGGAAAATCTGGTATGTCACGAATCAGAGATTTTAAATCCATCGTATTCAGTAGTAACAGGGAATAGAAAATAGGGAATAGGGAAGCAGGGGGAAATTATTTGTATTTTCCCAGTCACCAGTCACCAATCCCCTGAAAAATCGTACACTATAATTTCATCTTTTGGAGATTATTGCTGTAAGTTTCGTCAATCATTGACAATAACTAAGAATTTAACCCAAGCTAGAGATGTATTTGTACCGTTAAACTAGATAGGTTAGTAAACTGATGCTTTAAAAGTTTCATTAGAATATACGGGAATCTTGGTATAACAAAAGTAAGTATTGTATATATTGAGATGCTTATCCATAACCACAAAACCTGATTTCTGGTTTAGCTATCTATCTTAAATAGTGTTTAATGTTGTTTTATTCATCTCACTCAGTCTGTTGGCATAACACAAGGTATTTTAGAGCATGAATGTCTCCGCAAGCGTAAAGTCATTGAATGATCCAACTCCTGAGTCCATGCCGATGATACTGGACACATTACCAGATCCAGCCATAGGACCCAAGGGCTGTCCCCGCAGAACCACATTACAAATAGACTTGATGTTACTGGCAATTGAAGCTTTAGAATTGGGTGGTTCTGAAGCCATCCTCGCTTTTGCCCAAGAACTAGACCTAACAGGAATTGTCAAAAACCGAGTAAATCTATGGAGAATGCGTGCTTCTAACCCTTTAAGAAGAGCGCATAACCGCCGTCCCCTCACCATCATGGAAGCAAAAGCTTTAGTAGTAATTGCTTGCTACATAGCGCGGCGGTTAACAGTAGTTATCCGACAGATGCTAATGATATATCAGCAATTATCAGAAAAGCAGATTCCACTAGAGCAAAATTTACGACTAGCTAATTACCTAGAACGGTTTAGAGCGCATTTTAAAAGTCGGATGAATGCCAGACGTTCTGTTTTACTAACATTAAACTCAGACGAGAAATTAGATGAACTGGCTATAGACTTATTAGAAAAATTACTATTCTGCACAGGTACAGCTGGAATGCAGCGTTTCTGGATTTCTCTTTTTGACGGTGAAGTAGAGTAAAGTAGAATGAATATTCAACGTAAGTACAGTTTACCTAATTGCACGCTACTCTTAGAAGGGTTAAGTGATGTCGCCCCTACCACCCAATTTCAAGAACTGCGTCCAGAATTATCTATATTGGTGAATGCAGAATGCTATTTATCTAGTTATAGTCAGCCTATAACCGGAGGGCGAGAATTTTTTGAAAGCTTAGTCAGAGCGGTAAGCGCCTATGCTCAAGAATTTTTAAGTAATGTCCCCAACCCTCAAGCACACAACGGTGACTCAGAGTTAGTCGAGTTACAAAAAATTGATAGCAACAGACACAAGTTAATTGTACATTCAGAAATTACAGGTGATGGTTTGCAATCTCAATCAAACGCAGTTCAACAATCACCTATTCAAATTGATTTGAATACTGTACAGTTGTTTGATTTAGTCGAAGCTGTAGATCAGTTTTTTGCTGATACTCAAACCTTACCAGAGTTAACTTTGGAACTACAACCAGTCACCAGACGTTATAATGGTGCTAGTCAAACTATAATCAAACAAGCAGTACCAGCTACTGTAGGAGTATCCAGTTTAGCAGTAGCAGCGGTAGCCTTTAGCTTAATTCCTCCTCCCCAGGTACGTCCACCAGAACCGAAGCAAGAAGAACAAACCAGCACAGCAATACCCACAGCATCACCTACGCCTACCAGTGAAGCATCACCTACACCTACCAGTGAAGCATCACCTACAGCCTCAGCCACACCTATTATCAAAGATTTAGAAGCACTTCTAAATACAGTTCCAGAAATTACTGACCCCTCCCAGCTACGGGCATTGAATCGCCAAGTGTATAACCAAATTCATCCTGTCTGGGAGAATCGTTCGGAAATTACAGAAGATTTAGTCTATCGCTTGGGTGTAGCTGGTGATGGAAGTATTGTTGGTTATAAAGCTGTTAACAAAAATGCCAATGATGCAATAGAAAAAACTCCACTGCCAAAATTACTCTACAATCCTGCTAACCGCACTGTCACCAACGAACCCATTGCTCAATTTCGAGTAGTTTTTACCAGACAAGGTGTGTTAGAAATTAGTCCTTGGTTGGGATATACCAGAACACCAGATGTCATCGGTGAAAAAATCACTGATTCTAGTACACTCAAAGACTTAAATCAAAAGCTTTATAATACAATTCGCCAAAACTGGAGTGTTACACCTACCTTTAACAGAGAACTTAGATATCGGGTAGCCGTTAACAAAATTGGTGTCATCGCTGACTATGAACCACTTAATCAAGTCGCCTTTGACTATTTTCGAGAAACACCCTTACCACAAATGTTTCAATCTGTCTACGGTTCAAATCAAGCTGCTCCCAACAATAAAGAACCTCTTGCCCATTTCCAGGTAGTCTTCAAATCTAACGGCACTCTTGAAGTCACTCCCTGGCAGGGATACAGGTAACTGGGGACTGGGGACTGGGGACTGGGGAAGAAAGCAGGAGGAGAATATTAACTTTTGTCTATTGCCTATTGCCTTCTTTCTGTTCCCTGTTCCCTGTTCCCTTTTTTACCAATTACCAATTACCAATTACCAATTACCCATTTATTTGGCGATTTTCCGCATATAATTCCCCCATAACTGGGCAGCTTGACCACTGCTACCAGATGTAGGGGAATTGTTGTCATTTCCTAGCCAAATGCCAGTTACAAGTTGCCGACTGGGAATAAAACCAATAAACCATAAGTCAACGTTTTTATCTGTTGTTCCGGTTTTACCCGCTTCTTCTCCCAGTCCAATAGATGCACCACGACCAGTACCACTGGAAACTACCCTCTGCATCATATCGGTCATTGTATTGGCGATACTTGTTTTTAGCACTCGCTTATTACTCTCTCGATCCTGGTCGTAGGAATAGATAACACGGCAGGTCTTTAAATCATTGCGATCTTCACAATCGCTGCTGTCTAAAATTCTGCTAATAGCATGGGGGCGATTCCATACACCACGATTGCTAATAGCACCAAAAGCGCCGGTCATCTCCAAAACGTTAACTACACTTTGACCCAAGACTAAACCAGGAACAGCTTCCAGTGAGGATTTGACCCCCAAACGCTGCGCCATTTCTACAACTTTATTTAATCCTACTTCTCTGGCAATTCTTAAAGCAATGGGATTTTCTGAGAGTGCCAAACTTGTGGCTACATCTAAACTACCACCACCAGAGCGGCAGGGTCTGTAAGTAAAGCCTTGCCAGGGCAAAGCAGCGCAAGAATAAGTTCTAGATGTTGGTATTCCCTGCTCTAAAGCAGCAGCGTAAGCAAAAATTTTGAAGGTAGAACCAGGTTGTCTTTGAGCTTGTACCGCCCGATTAAATTGGCTTTTTTTGTAATCAGTCCCCCCTACCATTGCTAAGATGCTGCCAGTTTTCGCATCTAGGGTAACAAGCGACCCCTGGGAAAATCGCAAGTTGGACCCGGCGTTACTCACTGAATTTCGTAAAGCTGATTCTGCTTGGGCTTGCATTGCTGGATCTAACTGGGTTTCGATGATATAGTTACCTTCTCTTGCTGCTCCTTCTCCTAATATTGATTCCAGTTCTTGAAAGACGTAATTATAAAAGTAAGGGGCTATTGTCTGAGCTTGTCTTTCGCAAACTTTAGGACTAACTTGCACTGTAGAACGTCTGGCACGGTTGGCATCTTCGACGCTAATTTTGCCCATGTCCAGCATCCGCCTAATTACACGATTGCGGTAATCTGCTGCGTCCAGTTTTCTTGGACCATCTCCACAAAAATTGAAGGCGTTGGGTGCAGGTAAAATTGCTACTAGGGTCGCTGCTTCTGCTAATGTTAATTCTTTAGCTGATTTTTCAAAGTAATATTTAGCCGCATCTTCAAAGCCCGAAGTATCAGCACCTAAAAATACTCTGTTTAGGTAAGTCAGTAAAATTTCATCTTTGCTGTAAAAGGTTTCTAACTTCAGGGAGACAATAGCTTCACGCACTTTCCGCCCCAAGGAATCTTGTCTACCTACATAATCGCGGAATAAACTGCGGGCAAGTTGTTGAGTAACTGTACTGGCTCCTTGTTGTACGTCACCGCTACGACTATTGATTAATACGGCTCGCAAAATCCCTAAAGGATCAACTCCAAAGTGCCAGTAATAACGACTATCTTCAGAAGCGACTACCGCAGCAGGTAAATAAGGACCAAATTCTGATAACTGTTTTAAGTCTACGTGAGCTATGTTCCGTGGTTCTCGTAGTGGTGTGGATCCATCACGGGCATAAATTACTACCGGGGCGCTGGTGGCTGTAGGTAGGGGTCTAATGGAAAATTTTGTCCATTCTAAGCCAATAGCTAGGGCAAATAAGGCGCTGACACTCCCAAAACCATAAAATGCCCATGTTCCTGCTTTGATATACCAGGGGGGCGGATCGAAGTATTGCAAACGCACTGAAGCTGCAAGTTCTGGTGGTCCCAAGGTGAAAACGTCACCATGACGCAGTTCTAGGGATGTGACTCTGCGCTTGCCAATATAAATGCCATTGGTGGAGTTTTCATCTTTGATGGTGAAAACCGATGTTCTTTGGCTGGAATCACGCGATAGGGACAGGTGAATCTGGCTGACTACTGGGTTACGGACGACGATATCGCAGGATTTGGAACTGCGACCAAGTATATAGCGATCGCCCAATAGGGGATATATTTCCGCTTTGTCCGCTCCCGCATCCTGCACCCAGATTTCCGGTACTTTGGCATTCGGCTTGAGCGCCAGTTTGGAAAAATCTACCCTGGCTTGAATTGTATTTACTGCTTGCGTCAGTTGACCAAGTAAGGTTTGTGGCTTTTGCGGCGGTTGCGGGGAACTCATCGGCTATATCACATCACGGCTGTTGGTGAAGACAGAATCGTACGGATCGCAATTTTAATGCTAGTCTTACACCATTTTACTCACAAGCCAAAAATAAATTGGCTGTACTGAATTTAAAGGTATTCAAGTAAACCTTTTGATGGATTGGCAAGTAAAATTAACTTGTAATTTTTGTCACTGCTTTCTACATCACAAATTAGTTGCTTGGACATAAAATGCTGATTTTATCCAATAAAGCCAGCGTTACAAGTTCAAATACAATCTTTCTCTGTGTATTCCTTAAAACTTCTATTCAATTGACAAAATATTTAAATTTTACTTTTGTCAAAGACCTATAGCATTATTCAAAGAATTTTACATCTTCCTTGAGGCTGATTTTGTCCCATCAAGAGTTTGATTTAATTAGCGCAGTGTTCCGTTGACCTTGAGGTTAATTTCAGAATGAAGGGAAAATCTCTGACCCTGATTGGTACTGCCATGACTTTGGCGCTTACTGGTAACGCTGCTATGGCTCAATCAAGTGAATCTTTGTTGGTAGAATCAAGTGACTCCTCTATGGGTACAGCGGCGGAAATTAAGATGTCACCAGAAGGAATGAAAATTCTCTGTCAACGTTTCCCGCTTAATTCACGTTGTCCAGGTGGGATACCACTTGATAGGAATTTTCTGAGTCCTGTTTCATCACCAGAAACTAATCTACAAACTAATCCACAAACTAATCCACAAACTAATCCACAAACTAATTTTATTGAGAGCAATACTGACGTAGATAATACCACAGTACCAGTTACACCAATTAACCCAAGTCCTGATAATTCCAACCAATTGACTCCTGTTCCAGAAAGCTCTCCTGTAACAGAGTTTTCTAGCCCAGAGCAAGTTCCTGTGAATATTTTACCACAAACTGCCCCTTCTGGTACTTAAATCTGAATCTTTTAACTCAAATTTCTACTCCTTAAAGAACAACTCTCGCTACATTTATTTGTTCGATCAGGGGATTTTTTACAAGTTTGCATCAACAAAAAATAGTCTCTATCACTAAACAGCGGATTTTTCAATGTTAAGAAACCGCTGGTATTGGCGATAGAGATATTTCAATAATTGACAATGGACAATTGACAATTACCTCTGGTTTGTTCGTGAGAGGATGGGGAAAATTGACAATGGACAATTATCAATTGTTATCGTATTCTGTGATGAGAATTTGGTGTTTTTTGGAAAGATGCAATTAAAAGGCAAACAATACCAATACTAATACAAGAATCAGCTAGATTAAAGACTGCAAAGTTGATGAGGCGAAAATCGAGAAAATCAACGACATAGCCTAAAGCAAATCTATCAATACCATTACCCATAGCTCCGCCTAAAATTAAACCATAACCTAACTGTTCCCAAAAACTTAATACTGGTCCCCAGGATGCGATCGCCATCAACACTAAACTCACTCCCAAGGATAACCAGCGCAACCATTCTACTTTACCACTTAAAATACTAAAAGCAGCCCCTGTGTTGGTGAGATATGTAAAGTGAAATATTCCTGGTAGCAGTGGTAATGTTTCTCCTAACTCAAAGGTTTTTACTACCCATAATTTTGTTAATTGGTCTACCACAAAAGCAACGAAAGCAGCAATCCAAAAAAGTCTATTTTTTAAACGCATGGTAAATTTGTCAATTAGTCATGAGTCATTAGTCATTAGTTATTAGTTATTAGTCATTTCACCGTTATTCCCAATGCCCAATGCCCTAATTAATAAAACATGATATGTCGTAATACATAAGCTATGATGGTGACAGCGCAGACTACAGCTAGTTGACCGGGAAGCGAAAACCAGGAATATTTGAGGATTGCTTGCATTAAAGGTAGATGTTCTGCACCTCTCCAGGGAAAAAGATAACTGATCATTAAATAAGCAATACCGCATAAGTGGACTGTTGACAAACCACAAAGGCAACTAAAAGCCAGGGTTTCTAAACGAGGTCTGGCTTTAAAGGCAAAATATCCGCAAATCCAAGCTCCTGGAATAAAACCGAGCAAATAGCCAAACTGAGATAGTTTAACATATCCTATACCACCTCCTTCGGCAAATACAGGCAATAATGTTAATCCCATGACTAGATAAGCAATCTGGGAAAGCGCACCAGCATTTTTACCTCCTAAACAACCTACCAACAGCACTGCACCAACTTGATAGCTGACACCTAAAGAAAAGGTTTTAATTCCTTGCTGACTCCAACTCCAAGGTAAGGTAGTGCCATAGGCTTCTAGGAACGTGCCACCCATTGTCAGGAGTAAGCCAATCATGGACCATAATAATTGATTGGAAGCAGCAAACATTGATCAGGCAATAGGGAATAGCCCAAAGGTAACACTAACAGCAACCACCAGTATATGTAAAAATCGCAAATGTAACCAATCAATTCAGGAGTCAGGAGTCAGGAATCAGAATATTTGTTTGTAGCAGGAATTTACAGGAGTAAGTTTTTCATCAACAACCAATGACTCGAAAACTCTCATCAATTCTTAATCCTGTATTCTGTGTCCTGAATCCTTACCCAATCAAAGCAAATTGATATACTATTAAGTAGGTAGGCGTTAAAAATTGTCGTTATAACAAGGCAGGAGGCATCTATGCTGGAGGGAAAAGGTTGTTAGCAATTTTACATTTTTGTACTTGCTTTGGTTTTTTCCTGTCGACTTACTTGTAATTAATTTGCGAACAGAGTAGGCTATTTTGATCAGAGCTAAATCAATATTTGACCGTATTGTTTCCTAAATAATCTATAATTAGAGTGTAATTTGTATTACTAAATATAACAACTAATTCATCAGATGAATTTTGGGCATTGATTAGGAAAACAGAAAATTTTTGGTTTGTTAACCTTTTGTTTACCTGAGATTAAATATTTAGAGGTATGTTAGAGGCGTTTCTCTTATTATGGCAATTTACAAAATTTAGACAGCAATGCTATTACGCAAAATTTCTGTTAAAAATAATCGCGTCAAAACCGCTATTTCCGTAGTAGCACTGACATTAGGTTTAGCAGCTTGTGGGGGAGATTCCAGCCCAAACAACACTGCTAATACTGATAATTCAGGCAATACTGAAAATACTGCTGCCACTACCCCTGCTAAAAATTTGGATTTAGGTGGAGATGTTACATTGACAGGTGCTGGTGCATCTTTTCCTGCTCCACTTTACCAAACTTGGTTTACTGAATTGAACAAAAAATATCCGAGTTTAAAAGTTAACTATCAGTCAGTGGGTAGTGGTGCTGGAGTTGAACAGTTTACCAAAGGTACTGTAGACTTTGGTGCTAGTGATGTGGCCATGAAGGATGAGGAAATCGCCAAAATACCAGCAGATAAAGGGGTAATGATGCTGCCTGTAACTGCTGGTAGCATTGTCCTGGCTTATAACCTGCCAGATGTTCCTGAACTGAAACTACCACGAACCGTATATACTGATATTCTACTAGGTAAAATCAAAACCTGGAATGATCCAGCGATCGCCAAAGCTAACCCTGATGCTAAGTTACCAAACCAACCCATAACTGTCATCCATCGTGCTGATGGTAGTGGAACTACAGGTGTATTTACAAAACATCTCAGTGCTATCAGTCCAGAATGGAAAGCAAAAGTTGGTGAAGGAAAAAGTGTAAAATGGCCAGTGGGCGTTGGTGGTAAGGGTAATGAAGGTGTAACTGCCCAAATCCAACAAACTCAAGGTGCTATTGGTTACATAGAATATGGTTACGCTAAACAAAGCAATTTAAAATTTGCTGCTTTGGAAAACAAAAGTGGTAAATTTGTGACTGCAAATGCGGAATCAACATCTAAAACCTTAGAAGCTGTAACTTTACCAGAAAATCTCCGCGCCTTTATTTCTGATCCAGAAGGTGCAGATTCTTACCCCATTGTCAGTTATACTTGGATTCTGGCTTATAAAAAGTATCCTGATGCAGCCAAAGCGAAGGCAATGGAAGCAGCGATAGAGTATGCTTTGACTGACGGACAAAAGCTGTCTGATGAACTAGGTTATATTCCCTTACCAGCAAATGTGGTTACTAAAGTAGCTGCTGCTGCTGATCAAATCAGTCCTAGTTATAAAATTGCTGTTGGTGACTCCACCAATGCGAGTAAGTAATTTCACTCTTCCGTCTATGCTCAAGATAATCAATCATTGAATTACTAAATCAGTTGGGAACCCTGATTATTTAGTATCAAATGCCAAAAGGTAACGAAATGATAATTTCATTTATAGCCATCCCCAAGGTTATCACCGCAAGCATTTGACTTGTGACTTTTGACTTTTATTTGGTTCCCCTCACATTTTTTTCGATTTTCTTTCTAGAGTCAGTATTCATGAATACAAATTTTCAGAATCTGTCATTAGCTGTTAAACAACGCTCGGAACTTGATAAATCTCTAGATAGGGGCTTTATTTGGTTGACAAGGATTTTTGCTCTGGTGATCGCTGGTATTCTCCTATGGATAGCGTTGCAAGTCGCTTCTAGTGCTTGGCCTGCTATCCAAGAATTTGGGTTGGGCTTTTTAGTTCAAAGCAGTTGGAACCCAGTTAATGATAACTATGGAGTTTTACCAGCAATTTATGGAACTCTGATGAGTTCTTTTATTGGCTTGTTGTTAGCTGTACCCATTGGCGTGGGTACGGCGGTTTTATTAAGTGAGAATTTTCTCCCATCTCAGGTGCGGTTGGTTTTAGTATTTTTAGTAGAATTACTAGCTGCCATTCCTAGTGTTGTCTATGGAGTATGGGGAATTTTTGTTTTAATCCCGATTTTAAATGACGTGGGTAAATGGTTACACAGTTCTTTAGGTTGGATACCATTTTTTAGTTCTACACCTACAGGACCTGGGATGTTACCAGCAGGAGTAATTTTAGCAATTATGACTTTACCAATTATTACTGCTATCTCCCGTGATGCTTTAATTTCCCTTCCCCCTAGTTTACGTCAAGCAGCTTTAGGACTGGGTGCAACTCGTTGGGAAACTATTTTTCAAGTCCTCATTCCTGCGGCATTTTCCGGTATTGTCAGTGCTGTCATGTTAGCACTCGGCCGAGCAATGGGCGAAACAATGGCTGTCACCATGTTAATTGGTAATTCTAACAATATTAATATTTCTCTGTTAGCTCCTTCTAATACCATTTCTTCACTACTAGCAAATCAATTTTCTGAAGCCAGCGGTCTGCAAGTTTCGGCTTTGATGTACGCTGCTTTAGTGTTGTTTTTACTGACGTTGTTAGTTAATATTCTGGCGGAGTTTATTGTTATTAGGGTGAAGCGACTTTAATTACAGCAGCAATCAGAATGATTATGAAAAAATGCAGATGAAAATTTAAAATTATGCACGTTTTTTCATACTAATTCGGTTTCTGATTGCTAGTTATACATACCAGCAAAAATGACTTTTTGTAGAGTCAATCCAAAATCTAAAATCCAAAATCTAAAATAGAATGACTTCTCTATTTCCCCAAAATAGCCTGACTCGCTCCCCTACTTCTCCCCGCACTTTATTTAACACGGTGATGACAGTAGTAGCGTTTATATGTGGAGCATTGGCGCTATTTCCTTTGTTGGCTGTACTTTCTTATGTATTGTTTAAAGGCTTCAGCAGTCTCAGTCTTGATGTGTTTACCCAACTACCACCAGCACCTTTCAGAAAAGGCGGTGGTTTCGGTAATGCTATTTTGGGAACTTTGCTGATGGTGGGTATTGGTGCTATCATCAGTATTCCTACAGGAGTATTGGCAGCTATTTATTTAACAGAATTTAGTAATGGTAAAATTGCTCGGTGGGTACGCTTTGCTACTAATGTTTTGAGTGGTGTTCCCTCAATTATTGCAGGTGTTTTTGCATACTCGATTGTGGTTTTAACATTGACAAATCTCAATCTAGGCTCTTACTCAGCTTTGGGTGGTGGGTTTGCTTTAGCAATTTTAATGTTGCCAATTATTGTCCGTACAACCGATGAAGCCTTACAGCTTGTCCCCCAGGACTTACGACAAGCATCTTTGGGTTTAGGCGCAACTAACTTTCAAACAGTTATACAAGTTGTTGTACCAGCAGCTTTACCAGCTATTGTAACTGGTTCGACTTTGGCGATCGCCAGAGCATCGGGAGAAACTGCACCATTATTGTTTACTGCACTCTTTTCTTCTTTTTGGCCTGATGGTTTACTCAAACCTACCGCGTCCCTAGCTGTTTTAGTTTACAACTTCGCTATTTCACCCTTCCAAAATTGGCAGTCTCTAGCTTGGGCAGCTTCTTTAATTTTGGTGTTGATGGTTCTGATTACAAGTATTATCGCTCGCTGGGCAACTAGGCAAAAAGCTTAACAAAAGCTCATAAACATTATGCCTACTTTACAACCTAACTCTAAAATATCTATGACTATGAACACCAGTACAATCAACGATGCTAACGTTGTGTTACGTACAGAAAACCTGAATATTTATTACGGTAACTTCTTAGCTGTACAAAATATTTGGTTGGATATTCCCAAAAATAAAGTTACTGCTTTTATCGGTCCTTCTGGTTGTGGTAAAAGTACATTACTACGTTGCTATAATCGCCTGAATGATTTAATTGACTCATTCCGTGCAGAAGGTAAGGTTTATTTTGATGATAAGAATTTGTATGCATCTGACATTGATCCAGTAGAAGTGCGTCGTCGCATCGGGATGGTGTTTCAACGACCAAACCCCTTTCCTAAATCAATTAAAGAAAATATTGCTTTTGGTGCGAGAATTAACGGCTACAGAGGTAATATTGATGAATTGGTAGAACGGAGTTTGCGTCAAGCTGCTTTGTGGGATGAAGTGAAAGATAAACTCAACCAAAGTGGTTTGTCTCTTTCTGGTGGACAACAACAAAGGTTATGTATTGCTAGAGCGATCGCAGTACAACCAGAAGTAATACTCATGGATGAACCTTGTTCCGCACTTGATCCTATTTCCACTTTGCGGGTTGAAGAACTCATTCACGAACTTAAAGAACAATACACGATTGTGATTGTTACCCACAATATGCAACAAGCTGCGCGGGTTTCTGATAGAACAGCTTTCTTTAATGTTAAAACTTCGGAAAAGGGTGGACGTACAGGCTATTTAGTAGAATACGCCCCAACAGAATTAATCTTCAACAATCCGCAACAAGAAGATACAAAAGCTTACATTAGTGGTAGATTTGGTTAAATATCGTAGTTGTGTCACAGTTTGTTTATACCTGAACCTTGTCGGGGTTTAGCAATGCTGAACCCTTACTATCTCCTGTTATATTTGTTAATTCTTATGGTTTAGCTCCTCATCTTTGAAAATAGACAACAAAGTAAGTTAAGAAAGTTTGTGCTTTCAACTTACTTAACCTTGAACAACAAGCATAGTAAGATAAGCGGGCGGCGGGAATCGAACCCGCATTAATAGCTTGGAAGGCTATAGTTTTACCACTAAACTACGCCCGCGAATTTCCAACTATTTGAATATAACAGAACCTTCCTGAAATTGCAAGCCCTTATTGAAAATTTATCGGTTCAATTCTAATCCGCACATATAAATTGCTTAACTCTGGTTTTGAGCCATCCTGATTATACGCACCTATAAAGCTTTCTTGTTGAAACATCTCATTTAATGCTTGTTCATAAATACTTTCTTCACTGCGAAGTACCGCAGGTTCGAGATTGATAATTACCGCTTGTTGAAAGTTACCGTTTTTATCAATAATTAAACTGGCTAGTATATTTGCTGGTTTTAATCCAGAGTCACTTGCAAGAAAATTAAGCTTTAAGTCCTTGTTTGGAGAACCTTTATATTCTGCCAGTACATCAGGTAAACCATCTACTCTTAATTTTCCATCTTGTCTTAATTGTTCTATTTCATCTCTCAGTATAGGATCAATATTAGCTAGGAAACCTCCTATGTTTGCAGTTGTGGTTTCTTGTGATGTGGGAGTTGGTGTAGTTTCTGGTTCTGGGGTGGGATTTGGTGTAGTTTCTGGTTCTGGGGTGGGATTTGGTGATTCTGAAGGAATATCATTTGGTAATAAAATTCCCTTTCCCAGCTTAATTTCTTGACGACGATTCCAGGGAAGATCATTGAATGGAATAGTCTGTGTGGGAGTAGGTTTAGGAGTAAATTGTACTTGAGGTGTAAATGTAGGTGTGGGTGTAGGTGTAGGTGTGGGTGTGGGTTCTAATTGTTGATGATTAACCTCAGTATTTTTGCTTTCTCCCTGTTGTGAAAGATTGAGATCAGAATTTATCACCTGATCATCTGGGTTTTCAGGAGTGGTGAGAGTAGTTTTTGGTAAAGATGCTGTAACAGACTTTTGACTGGAAGAAGAAACTTTTGGTTTAACGGTTGTGGGTTGTGATTCTTGTGATTCTACAGCAGATGGAATATCGATCAAATCAATAGCAATATAATCTTGATTCGACCGAGGAATCCACAGTAGAAATGGTTCATAGGAGCGCAGTAACCAAAACACGAACAGATGTAGGAAAATCGAACCTGTAAATACAGCAGTCCAAAACCAAGGTGGATCAGTATGTCTGTATTTGATGGTTTCATCATGCAGTTTAAAACTGGATTTGACATTGTTCATGTTTGAATATCCAGTAGAACTTGACTTTACTCATTAGCTATAGAAGCATCTAAATCTGTTCTCACGACAAAAGTGAGGACTGTTTCATCTATTCCTTTCAGTTCCAGGGGACTACCTTTAGTAATTTCTTCTTCCTGCAAATAATCAGCAACAGCAGCAGAAACTAAGATAGTACCAGGTATAGCCGCGGCTTGCAATCTAGCAGCAATATTCACAGAAGGACCAATAGCCGTATAATCAGCACGTTCTTCACTACCAAACATCCCCACCACTGCTGTACCTTGGTGAATGCCACAGCGAAACTGTACACCTTTACGGCCATCTGTTTCAAATATACCCTGTTCTAGCCAACGCTTATTTAAATTTACCAGGGCTTGTTGCATTCCTCTGGCAGTATTGATAGCACGACGCACCTGTTCATTGGGTGTGAGGTCTTCTGGCGCTCCGTACAAAGCTAAGATAGCATCTCCCATAAATTTATCGACAGTACCACCATTCTGAAACACAACTTTAGTCATAGTTTCCAAATATTCATTTAGCACCTCTGCGACTTTTCGGGATCTGAGAGTATTGGATAGCTGGGTAAAACCCACAATGTCACTAAACAAAACTGTCACTAAACGCGGTTCTGGGCGCAAATCTAGAGACAAAGTTCCCGCAGCGGCTTTCTGGACTAACGCAGTGGGTAAAAAGCGTTTGAGTACAGATTCTGTCAAGTAAGTGTTTAGCTCCAAAACTCGTTTTTCATTTTCCTTCAAGGCTAAAAGATTGCGTGCCTCTGCCAGCAGTTCCCGATCATTAAATGGTTTAGCTAAATAAGCATCTGCACCATATTCTGTTCCTTGAATACGAGTTTCGTCATCAGCTTTTGCAGTCAGGAGAATGACAGGTGTACCTCGCATCAAATCATCAGTGCGAATCATCTGAATCATTTCTAATCCAGTCACTAAGGGCATCATTAAGTCAGTGATAATCAGGCTGGGGAGAATTTCTCGTGCCAAATTATATCCTTCGTAGCCATTACGAGCGGTAGTTACTTGATAGCACGGACGTAAAATATTGGCTACATAGTCTCGCATATCTGGGTTATCTTCTACCACTAAGATTAATTGCTCAGGATATGGGTCAGTAGTATCAATTTGTCCGTTAGAATCGACAATTTGTAGATTCGGTGATGGATCTCTGGTGATAATTTCTCTGTGATCAGATGCTGATCCTACCTGTTCTAAATTCGCTAGTTCTACATTGGCGCGGCTGATATTTAATTCGCAGGGTGTATCTAGTACCTGTTCTGGAGGTAAATGCTCTGAACCTGTCAACAGGCGAATACTAAATTGAGTACCTTGTCTATAAACTGATTGGACGCTGATTTCGCCACCGTGGATTTCTACTAATTCTTTAACCAGGGATAAACCCAATCCACTCCCTTCATAGGAGCGGTTTTCTGAACCTTCAGCTTGACGGAATCGCTCAAATAGGTGGGGAATTTGTTCGGGAAGAATACCAATTCCTGTATCTTGAACTTGTAAGACGCAAGCATTACCGTCATTGAATAATCTCACAGTGATTTTACCCCCATCGGGAGTAAATTTCATGGCATTGGACAACAGGTTGTAAAGTACCTTGTCAAATTTTTCCATGTCCAAGTAGACTGTTGGACATTCAAACAAATCCGTAATTACTCTCAGTCCCTTTCGCTCACAATAAGGACGAAATGAATCGACTATTTGGTTCACAAATTCAACTAGACTGCAAGGACGGAAACTCGGTTGCATTTTACCAGCATCCAAGCGTTGTAAATCGAGTAGTTGATTTACCAATCGTAACAGACGGCGAGAATTGCGGAGGGCGATCGCACATTGCTCTGGGGTTAAGCCTTCTCCGCTTTCGACTGCCGACTCTAAAGGTCCTTGAATTAAAGTGATAGGGGTGCGAAATTCATGGGAGATATTTTGGAAAAATTCGGTTTTTTGTTGATCTAATTGGATTAAACGTTCCGCCTGTTCACGAGTTGTTTGGTATAAACGAGATTGTTGGACAGCGATCGCAGCTTGAGCGGCCACGGCCTTAGCCAGTTCAATTTCCGATGGTAGCCACTTACGGATTTTCTCACCTTCTCTCAGAGAAATACTACCAATACATTGACCATCAATTAATAAGGGAACGACCATGAGCGATCGCGGTCGCATTTTCAAAGGTAGGTCAAATGCCTGGACATCTGAGGGAGAGTGATTTATATCCGTAATTACAACAGGTTCTTTTGTTCGCAATATTTCTAAAAAAATCGGATTTTTCCTGATCGGAGCTTGGGAACTAGACAACTGCTGAGTTAAAGCTCGCCGATTTCTAGTGAGGTTATTTTCGGGAAAATTCTCCAGATGTTTAGAACTGTCATACAAACCTACACAATGGACAAATTCATCTTCCTGAGTCCATAAAGACAGAACACAGCCATCAACCTGCATAGCTTGTCCCAATCTTTGGGTGATAGCAGCAAAGATATCTTGTGGGTCTAGACTAGAGCGAATCTCCCTAGTAATTGTATTAATTAAACCTTCTCGCTTCGCCAAAGCTTCTACTTGTTCATAAGCATAGGCTTGAGATAAAGCTAAGGCTGCCTGATCAGCGACAATTGATAGCAGTTCTACCTCTTCCTCTTCCCAAATACGGATTTGATCGCACTGGTGCAAAGCTAATACTGCTCTTAGTTCTTGTTGACAAATCAGCGGCACTACTAAACTAGAACATATATTAGCTTCTTTAAAAGCAGCAGCCCGTTTTTCACGACTTTGAATGCGGTCATCACCAGTCACATTATGAATTACTTGCACTGCATCAATTTCCCACACTGTCTGAGCTAAAAGAGGTAATGGGGTGATAGAGACCTGATTTGCGGTAGCTAACTTGTTATTGTCTTTAGATAGAGGTGGAGAAAAAGCATCATTGTTCTCAGTAGCGGATCTCTGTTGGTCTAGCAATGATGCTTGAGTAGATTTTTGGTAGATAAATCCTTCATCTGCCAATTTTTCATCTTGAAAGGGACGTAACAGGCAAACATCCACCTCCAACATATGCCCCACTGTATCAACAATGGTTTGTAAAATTTGCCGATAGTCTAGGGCGCTACGAATAGTATTAGTGACAGTATTCAATAGGGATTCTCTCCGCAGAGTCCGAGTCAGTTCGCGGGTTCTGGCTTTCAAGACATTATGGGTATCCAACGCTTGACGGACTACGGCTTTCAGTTCTTCAGCTTCCCAAGGTTTCGTAACATATTTAAATACCTTGCCAGAGTTAATCGCCTCCACCAAGTCTTCAACATCAGTGTAGCCAGTTAAAATAATCCGAATAATATCTGGGTATTGAGTTGCTGTCAGACTTAAAAATTCCGTACCGCTCATCATTGGCATCCGCTGATCAGAGATAATCACAGCGATATCCCCTTCTTGTGCCAGCAATTCCAGAGCTGCATGTCCAGAGTTAGCTCTCAAAACCTGATACTCACGATAGAAACTGCGGTAAAGCAAGTCTAGGTTGTCTGGCTCATCATCGACAACCAAAATTTTTGGCTTACTGTTTCTGTTTGCTTGTGATGTCATGCACAGCTTTCCTGCTGCAACGGCAGTCGGATAAAGAATAATCTGCTCAGATCAAGGTATTTCTGAATCAGGTAAGGTTCAAGCATTTCGACCAATAAATTGCTGGGACACATGACAGCTAGATGCCAAAGTGTGTAATTAAAGTTATTGAAATTATTGTTTTTCAGGATTTGTCATCAGCAGTTTGCCCCTCTTCCGCAGGACAGTTTATTGGATTGTCATTTTTGATTTACCGTGTAAATTTCAACTGACTAATTCTTTTCTCACCTCCTTTTATAACCTGCTGGTGCTACATCAGACCCTGTCCTCCAGAGAAAAGAGTATAAACTATATATTGATTTTTCCCATTCCATCCGTGATACTAACACTTAAAGCTGATTTTTTGTGATCTAGGTTATGTTAGAGTGATGAATATGACATATAATAACTATATTTCAAAATAAAGTATAGTATTAAACAAGTACCTCTTGGTAATTAGACATCTGATGACAATTATTGTAGGGACAATTCATGAATTGTCCCTACAGGGATTCGGGGATTATGCACATTTAATTACCACGAGATGTCTATTGAGCAATCACAACGTGATCGGTGACAGGCTTCGCCGTGAGTTGCCACAGTCTCAACTACAGCATAACCTCATGACTAATGACAAGTGACGAATTACAAAAACTATACTCAAGCCAACTTTCCTTAAATTAACCTCAATCCTCAACTAGCTTTGAAATCCTGGTTTTTTCACCCACATCACCAACAGTTAGTTACAGATACACGTATCCTCAATTCTTGGCAGTTCCAAATCCGTGCAGCTACATCTGCTGATTTACCAGGGATTGCCCAAATCATTGCTGAAAGTTTTCACTCCCAAAAAGGTTTATGGGGATGGGCTTTTCCTTTATTCCGTTTGGGTATTTATGAAGACTTAAAGTATCGTCTAGCGTCAATGACACCTCATCACGTCTGTTTGGTGGCTGTTGACATCAGTACCACAGGCACTCATCAAATACTGGGAACTGTGGAACTGGGTGTGCGTTTCAGTGATAGTTGGACAAATATTCAAAAGAGTTATCCCTATTTGTCTAATTTAGCTGTTCACCCACAATACCGTCGGTATGGTTTGGCTTCCAGTTTACTGATTAGTTGTGAACAAGTGTGCCAAGACTGGGGATTTGAAGATTTATATCTTCATGTCTTGGAAAATAATTATCAAGCCAGGCAGCTGTATTTCAAGTTGGGATATCGCGTGCATGGAGTTGAATCTAATTGGAACAGCTTTTTCTTTTATCCCTCACGGCAGATTTTCTTGCATAAACACCTGACTCCTGACTCCTTGATATCCTGACTTCTGACTGCTGCTATAGTTAGGGTTTGCTGAAAAAGTCCTTTCGTTAGGGCTAGGAGTCAGGAGGAGAATTAAAGACATTTTTTCATTTCTGTCCGCCCAGAAAAGTGCAAGGTTTTTCAGACTCAAGACGCTATAACGAAAGCACCTACTGTCTTTTTTATGAGCCTCAAACCTTTGATTTATGAGGCTTTTTGGTTTATTCAGCAAACCCTAGTTAAGTTTCTTTAATATTCGACACTTGTGCTTATAAAAACTTTAAGAAAAAATTGCTGGAGTTAAAGACAAATCTGCCTCAATCCCATAAAATAGACATCTCCAGAAAAGAAGTTATGGGATATCTAGATGTCTGATTTTTCCGTTAAATTATCGCCCATAAGCTTCGCCCCTACAACTTATGACAAATTAATACATTCTATTTTGGAGATGTGTAATATAATTATTAATTTTTGAACACTACTGAATTTTGTTGTCGTCTATTTATTTAGGGTTGGTAAACAATTTTTAATGATACAAACATAATCTTTGATTTAATTAAACAGTTACTCAATTGACGTTTTTAAGTCCATATTCCCAGGGCATGGCAAATGTTTAGAATGTCTTTAAATGATAATTTTAGATAGTAGCTGTTACAACTGGGGGAATATCCGCAAAGCACTGCCTTGGCTACACAAACTAAGTCCTCCTGCACTGGCTAATTTCAACCGACATAGGTGGGGTTTACTTTTTTGATAATATACTATATTATAATATTTCTGTGCCTGTGCAAAATAGGAATGCTTCTTCTATTACCATCAATTTCATTAAAAATTTGAAAAACATGGATAGCGAACAACGCCAACGCTATCAAGCTGCTATAGTATCAACTTATTGCTCTGAAACTAGTTTCCTGGACAAACCTACCATGCGAGATGGTAGTGAGCGATCGCATAGCACTGATATTCTTGCGTCATTACATAGCGGAAAAGTTTTGATAGTTAATAGTCGTAAGCGCAACGGGTTAATAGTTGGGAAACGCTATCATGCAGAGTTTGCGGGTCCTGGAGCAGTTGTAGGTGGGGATTATGACAGGGATTGTCAGTTTGTCATACCTATAGGTAATCTCTCCTTATTAGCTCCTGAATCTCATGAAGAGCTTCAGAAGGCTTACTTGATTAGAAGACAATGGATTCGCTTAATCAAACAAATTACAGAAAATCCAGTTCCTGTACAGAGAGTACAGAAAATTCTGGAACAATTTGCACAGTATTTTCCAGCAGAAATGGTTGCTGATTTGCCAGATGCTGCCTTTGCTATGTTAGTGGGTGTGTTGCCGCAAACAGTGACAATAGTGCGTCGTCTTGGCAATGATTTAGACGACGAATGTTTTGATTATTAATAGTGAATATAGTTAATATTCAAGCTTGGCTAAAGCTGTTTTTAATCGCGTCAAGGTACGAGAGTTTTCTTCTGGTGTTCCTAGAGTAATTCGTAATCCCCCAGGCAGTGATCTGATCAAAGTGCCTTCATTTGTGAGTGTTTGATTGATCATTTTTAAAGCTTCATTGACTGGTTGAGAAGTCTTCGGTTTCAGACGCAGGTAAATAAAGTTAGTGTCACTATCTGCAATTTCTAATGCTGGGTGTGGGGATAAAGCCATGATCAGTTTACTGCGTTCACTCAGAGTTTGGGGAATGGAACTTAGCAAAAGTTGACGATTTTGTACAGCTACTAAAGCGGAAGCAAGGGAAAAACTGGGTAGATTGTAAGGAAGACGGACTTTTTCTAAAATAGCGATCGCATCGGGATGACCTACACAATAGCCTACTCGCATAGCTGCTAACCGGAAAGCTTTGGAAAAAGTCCGCAACACTACCCAGTTTGGATGCTGTGCTAATTCCCCAACTAAGCTAGTTTGGCTAAATTCAAAGTAAGCTTCATCAATCACTACCAAAATTTCCTCTGGTAAACTTTTTAACCATGTTACTTCTGCCGCAGTCAAACTATTAGCTGTGGGAGAATTGGGATGAACAACGAAAACCACTCGAATTGGAGGATTTTGAGTTTCTTCCAGTGCTGATTGTGCCGCTTTCAAATCTATTTCAAAATTGCTTTCATTTCTACCCACACTCACCACAGTAATACCTAGAGTTTGCGCCAAAATAGCATACATGGAAAAAGTGGGGTTAGCAACTAAAACAGAACCTTCTCCCCCCAAACAAGTGGCGATTAATAAAGAACGTATGAGTTCATCGGAACCATTACCTACAGAAATATGAGCAGCGGTGAAAGTGGAGGATGAAAGGTTAGCTGACTCATTGACATATTCGGCGATCGCTTCTTTGAGCGCCTCATGTCCACCATCAGGATAACGATTGCTTTCAATGACTTGTTGAAAAGTCCAAGCTAATTTTTCTTTGATCTCTGATGGCAAATCATAGGGACTTTCATTAGTATCCAGCCGATCAAATTGCGTTGCAGCCGGTTCGCTTGTATTGCTGCTGGGGTGGGGTTTGTAAGCAGAAAATTGGTTTAAATCAGAACGAATAAATGGAAGCATCATTTGTTAGTTGTTAGGGAACTATTAACAGGGAACAGAAGGCAGGAAGTTCAGGAGTTCAGGAGGCAGGAGGCAGGAGTCAGAAGTTCAGGAGGCAAGAAGTAATGTAAGGTTTGCTGAAAAAGTCTTCTCGTGAGGGCAAGGAGTCAGGAGGGAGAATTAGAAGTAGCCAAGAATGACTGATTTGGAAATAAAAGTGATCAGTTTTTGATGGTTTTAGTGTCTATTCCTTGCAGCTTTTTCACCTTTTTTACACCTGAATCCCTTGATTTATCGTGGTTTTATATTTATTCAGCAAACCCTAATATATTATTCTCCCCAGTCACCAGTCACCAGTCACCAGTTACCAGTTACCAGTCACCATTCCCCAGTTTGCAGAATGAGCGAATGGCTTGCCAAATCTTATCAGTTACATTTGCCAAGGTGTGATCGCTATCCAATTCTATTAATTCTACCCAAGGACGCGATCGCGCAAAATCTCGACTAGCTTGAATAGGAATAACTTCATCTTGTTTGCCATGTAAAATCAGGGTAGGAATGGGACGTTGTAACAAGTTTTCCTGGTATTTGGCAGCATCTGTGACGAAATTATAACTTAAAGGTAATTCTCTTCCTTCCCCATAGTGATAAACAAAGCAATATTGTTCTTGATGCCAACGTTTGATTTTTTCTGCTCCTAAAGAGGGCAACCAATGGTATAAAAATCCAAAAGCTGGTGCTAGTAACACTAAGCGTTGCACTTGTGGGTTTTGTTCTGCCAAATGAGCAGATGTTAAACCACCTAAACTAGAACCAATCAGCGTTACAGGTATGGATGGATCAGGAAATTCAGCGGTTCGGCTTACTTCGGCTCCGCTCAGTACAGGTCGCTCACCATAAAATTTAACCTGATGTAATTGACGGGTAATGGTGAGATGGGAAAAATCACCAGCATTTAAATCGGGAATTTTTAACTTGATCTGAATTTGGGTAAAGTGATCGCTCAAATCCTGTGCTTTGGTTGATTTAGGACTGGAAGCAAAGCCATGAAGATAGATGAATGAAGTCAAATTAAAACTCCTGATCCATTATTCACTCAAAACTTAATTGTTACCGGGGTTATTGCCAGGGTTATTGCCAGGATTGTTACTTGTACTGAGCGGAGTCGAAGTATTCTGTCTATTTTCGCGGATGACTTCTCCTGTTTTGACAAAATAATCTATTGATCCCAAAGGATTATTCCTGATTGATTCTCTTCCTAAATTATCTCTGGTAAGACGGTTGATAAATCTTTGTTCGCGCCCAGATTCTCTATTGTTAGAGCGATTGTTGGAGTTATTATTGGCGTTGTTAGTAGAGCGATTGATTTTTCTAGCTAGTTCTTTAGTGTCCAGTCCCCAATCACCTATTCCCTATTCCCTATTCCCTATTCTCTATTTCTAATAACTAATCCAATCACTCCAACTACCTGCATAAAGTTTAGCTGTGGAAATTCCAGCTAGTTCTAAAGAAAGTAAATTGACACAGGCGGTTACACCAGAACCACAATAAACTAAAATTTCTTTAGTAGGTTCTATTTTTTCCCATCGTTGACGTTGTTCTGATTGGGGAAGTAAGAAACCGGAAGCGTCGGTGACTGCTTGCCAAGGATAGTTTACAGCACCGGGAATATGACCAGCTATTTTATCGGTTGGTTCTCGTTCTCCACGATAGCGATCGCCATCTCTTGAATCTACTAAAACTACATCTGGACTATCTTTGAAATTTTTAACATAAGTATAGTCTACAACTTTTTCTTCATTTAACTGAGGGGTAAAAGTTCCCATTTTAGGTGCTGGAATTACATCTGTAATAGGATAACCAGCTTTTTGCCAACCAGCAAAACCACCATCTAAAACAGCTACTTGTTCATGTCCTAAATAACGCAATAACCACCACAAACGAGATGCAAAAGCCAAACGTGAATCATCGTAAGCGACTACTAAAGTTTTTTGGTATATTACCCCAATTTTTGCTAATTTATCTGCTAAATCATTGGGGTTAGGTAAAGGATGTCTTCCCCCATGTTCAGCGACAGGGCTAGATAAATCCTGATTTAAATCTAAATAGTAAGCTCCTGGAATATGACTTGTTTGATATTGGTTTTGTCCTAATTGTGGATCAGCCAAAGAAAAGCGACAATCAATAATGACTACTTGGGAATCATTAAGATGGGTAAATAGCCATTCGGGAGAAACAACAAATTGATGATTAATCATAGGTGACAGGTGACAGGTGACAGGTGACAGAAGGAAGGTTATTTTCGCTCACCCAGTATCCTAACTGCTGAATGATGAATATTGAAATGAGGTAACGAGAAAAATGTCAGATACAAATAATTTTACACTTCAATCGACAAAAGATGGTTCTTTTACTTTTTTTTCTCCAGAATTTAATGAAGCTTTTCACAGTAATTATGGAGCAAAACAAGAGAGCTATCTAAAATTTGCAGTTCCCACTCAAGTACAGAAAGTAGCCAGGAAAGGAATAGTAAAAATTTTAGATGTTTGTTATGGACTAGGATACAATACAGCGGCTGCTTTGGAAGTAATTTGGCAAGAAAATCCTACTTGTATAGTGGAAGTTATTGGTTTAGAAATAAATCCTGAAGTTCCCAAAGCAGCGATGAGCCAGGATATATTTAATGATTGGGATGATGAGTATAGAACTATTTTAAACGAACTGGCATTTAAGCACTATTGTCAAACAAATCGCTTACAAGCTAAATTACTGATAGGTGATGCTAGAAAATTAATTCAAGAAGTAGGTAAATCAGGTTTTTTAGCAGATGCTATTTTTCTTGATCCCTTTTCACCACCCCATTGTCCCCAATTATGGACTGTGGAATTTATACAAAAATTAACGCAGTGTTTACACAGAGATGGGTTATTAGCGACTTATTCCTGTGCTGCTGCTGTACGCACTGCACTTTTAGCGGCTAAGTTGGTAATAGGTTCTACCGCACCTGTAGGAAGACGCACTCCTGGTACTATTGGAGCATATCCCGATGGGGTAAATGACACTTTGATAAGCTCAGTGCATCGCATTACAGGGATTTATCCCCTTTCAGTAGCCGAAAAAGAACATTTACAAACTCGTGCTGCTATTCCTTATCGAGATCCTTCTTTAAGTGATACTGGTGAGTTAATATTAAGCAGAAGGCGACAAGAACAAGAAACGAGTCCCTTAGAAACAACTTCAAAATGGCGCAAACGATGGCTAGGAAAGGGTTAATATTTGACACTTCGACAAGCTCAGTGCATCGCAATTGCCCGTCAACAGACTAGAAACCTGTTTTACTTCTTGATCATGGGTATATTATTTTAGAACTTGAATTTCAACGCAAGGCAAGTAATATTTTAAGAGTAATATTTTAAGGAACCTAAAACAATTACAAAAGATTCATTCATAAGCTATTAATTGCTTGGTTGAGAATCAGTTAATAACTTTTACCCATGTTTTTTTGTAATAAATAAACGATTATAGATTTTAAATTACTTGACTGAATAATTATTATTTTTACTACTATTCACTTCTATTAAATTCGGCTTTAACTCGACATTAGAATTTACAGCATTACCTAGTTGAGAAATCATCAAATTTGAGCCTAGACCTAATAAAATTCCCGTCACACTTAAACCCAGCATAGCTATAATTTTTTGTTGATTTATTGCAATCCAAAAAATATCTAATATCTGATCTGATATTGTACCAGAACCTATCACCGGAATAGGCATTAGTGCTGCTAAAGCATCCGCAGCATTAGCATAACGATATTTACGATTTGGTGCAACCATTTTCTTTAACCATGAACAAAAACTTGGACTGATATCAGGAAGTAATTCCTGAAAATTAAAGCGATATTTATCATCCATTAATTTACCAATATCCGCAGATCGACTATTTGTCAACAAGCAAATTAATGTTACACCTAAACTATATAAATCAGATGCTGCTGTTAAAGGATATCCAAATTCTGCTTCTGGGGGAATAAACCCCGGAGTACCAGCAACCAATGTACTCAAAACTGCTTTTTTATCCTGTGTCTTTGCTAAACCAAAATCTACTAAATAAGCTTGTAATTGCTGGTCTAATAAAATATTATCTGGCTTGATATCTCGATGAATAATTTTAGGTTTTTGTTCTTGTAGATAAACTAAAATATCTAAAATTGATAAAGCAATTTCCTTTATTTCTTGGGGATGAAAGCAGCGGCTCAAACCTAATGATGGAGCATTTTTATATTCTTGGACTAAATAGAAACATCCTGGTGTTTCAAAAGAATTTATATAACGAGGAATGCGGGGATGATTTAATCTTTGTAAAAACTGCATTTCCCTTTCATAAGCTTTCACTCCATACCAGTCAGCAGTTGTATTTGCAAAACAAAATTCCTTAATTACTACTTGTTTTTGAGAGTTGATATGATTAGCTAAATAAGTAATGCGTCCTCCTTCTGAGTTTCTGCCTAATTCTCGAATTACTTGATAGCCAAATGCCGAAAAATCTGGATAATTTTTGCAGAATTTTATCTTTTTGTATCCATGATTTACATTAAACTCTATCATAAAATACACACAAGTTTTGTTTTGACAAAACAAAATCATAAAATACATTTTCAAAAATTTTCCTCAGTTGACATAGGAATGAGTAAAAGGTAATCTACGTGCTTCACAAATTACCCATTACCCATTACCAATTCCAGATGGTTTTGATGTTTTACCCTACGGACTTCCAGTTTTTCTGTGCTAACCAGTCAATAATTGCAGTGTTGACAATATCTGGTACTTCATCATGGGGACAATGACCGGCGTTAGGAATAGGCACAATTTGAATATCTTTACCATTGTTACCCGCCTCTTCGTAAATTTTAGCGCCGGTAATTGGAGTCCAAGGATCATTAGCACCCCAAATTACTAATAAAGGCCATTTTAACTGCGGTAATAGTTCTTCGGGAGCAGGTCCTGGAGGTGCGGTGAGAATGGAAGCAAAAACTTGTTGCGCTCCTGGATCGCAAGATGGTGTATAAAGTAAATCAACAAGTTCATCTGTTACAGCATTGCGATCGCAATATACTTGATACAATGTGCGGCGAATTTGTGATTTTTGGCGAATGCGGTTAAAAACGAATTTTCCTGTGACTGGGTTAGCTACCAACTTGTTAAACGTAGCCATGAAAACCCTTAAAACCGGGTTTAATTCATGGGGACGATGACTCAAACCACCAGCAGAATTTATTAATACTCCCCCAGCAGCAATTTCAGGATGTTCTGTGAGAATTATTAAACTCAACAGTGCGCCAATGGAATTTCCTATAAATATAGCCGGTGTTTGAATGTGTGCATCACAAAAATCTTTTAACAGTTCTACCCACACTTCCATGCTATAACTCACGGTCGCTTTGTCCGAACCACCAAAACCTAGTAAGTCTAAAGCAAACACCCGATAACCAGCATTGGCTAAAACAGCTATATTTTTGCGCCAGTGTCCTATAGAAGCACCAAAACCGTGAATGAGTACCAAGGGTTGACCTGTACCCATCACAGTATATTGAATTTTATAATCTTGCCAAGTCCAAACTTGTTTTTCTATGGTTTGTAAATTCTGGGTTGTAATCGTCATTCGTTAAGATTCCTAAAGTATTGTTTCTTTATGCTAATCCTCCTGGCATTCTAGACAAAACATGAGCGAAAAAACTACATAAGATGTACACTAGCACCTGTAACTTTCACGTAGCATCAAAATCACTAGCAAATCTTACTTACGCCTTGATCTAATGTCAGATAAAATACTATGATTTTAAGTATATTAACTAATTCTAGGAAAGTCCTGATAGCGTCAGTTTCTCTCATAGCCTTGTCGCCAATACATTCTACCTTGGCTGCATCTCAACTATCTGCTGTATCTGTTACAATCCCATCAACAATCAATGATCAGCAGCTTTTAGCACAAGAAACTACTCAAGCAGAAGAAACATCAACTCCTGCTGCTTCTGCCAGGAGAGAAAAATCAGGATTTACTTTATATATCTGGCAACCAGGTGGTAAAATATCAGAAGTAATTGCCCGGATATCTATTAAAGGGAAATATGGTGATAAATATCTCAAAGAAAGATTTTTAGGCGATTACAAATATAAAATTAAGCAGAAAGCCAAATTTGTGAACGGTTTTAAATTGGGCGATCGCATTGTTGTCCGATTGTATGATACTAAAGACCGTTTTATTGGCTACACAGAATTTGCTTGTTTACCTGATCATACAGCAGTAAACCTGATTTTACCAGCCAAACCAAGCGAAAATCCCGTAGTTCGCGTTTTTTATGGTGTTGATAATAACGAAGATGGCATCGTTGACAGAGATGCAGCTATCAAATATGACTATTTCACAGAACTCAAAAACCAAAAAGTTACCTTCCTCACCAGTTCCGAAAATATCGACATTACTCCATACCAAGCAGCGGGTTTTGCTAACGTTGCTCAAACAAGCGTTTATCCTGCAACCTTTAGTGAAGGCGAGTTTGCCTTAGCAGGTAAAACCATTAGCGTCTATGATCCTAAATTAGCACCAGCCCTATTATCTATTCCTGGCAGTTTGGTAAAGTTAACCCAACTCGGTAACAACTCCACATTTCAACTTCACGAGTTATTGGGTAAATATCGCTCAGTGGGTGTAGCTCAAGGTATTCGAGTCAACTTTTCTGATATTCCCAAAGATTACTGGGCTAAGGATTATATCGCCGAATTGGCAGCAATGGAAATCATTGATGGCTATCCTGATGGTACATTTCGCCCTAACGCCCCAGTTACTCGCGCCCAACTAGCAGCCCTCTTGCAAAAGACATTTATTAAAAGTAAAGTACGAAAAGCTATAAATTTTCGAGATGTTCCTCCAGATTATTGGGCTTATAATGCTATTCGTGAAAGTTACGAAATGGGTTTTTTCACAGTTGTTAACAGCAGAAGCTTTAACCCCACACAAAAACTGAAACGTCTCGATGTTTTAATTACCTTAGCAAAAGGATTGAATTATAAATTTAGCGGTTCTACAAAAGATATTTTGTCTATTTATAATGATGCTTCCACTATCAGAAGCGAACACCGCGAATTTATTGCCGCAATGACAGAAAATGGCGTAATTGTCAACTATCCCAATGTAAAATTATTAAACGGTGACAAGCAAGCTACCAGAGCCGAAGTTAGTGCCTTGTTATATAGGTCTATGGTAAGTGCAGGTGAAACTGCTGATTTTGCTTCCAAATATACAGTTAAACCTGTTAGAAAAGGTGACAGGTGACAGAGAGGTAAAAGTGATTAAGTCACACCATTTTTCTGCCATCTTACCAGTAAATAAAACAGTATTTAATTGGCAGAAAACAGATTTTATAGAAGTGTTAAAAAATGCTGCTGATACTGCTGAATTAACTGTCATCGGTGAAGTGAGTTTTGCATTTCAACCCCAAGGAGTATCAGCAGTGATTTTATTAGCCGAATCTCATATAGCGTTACACTTTTGGCCAGAAGAAAGTAAAGTTACTATTGATATTCATATCTGTGATTATCAAAAGGATAATTTACAAAAAGCGCAATTTTTAACACAGATAATCACACAAGAATTTAGTAATTGTGAATATCTCAAGAATTGGCATTATTTATCTGTTAGTGGATAGCATTCCCTATTCCCTATTCCCTATTTTTAAAAACACCAACCACTTAAAAAAGATGCAGCAATATAAGCAAAAGCTTCTATTAAACCTGCACCCACATTAGGAATTTCTTGGTTAACAATTTCATCGGAAATTTTCACACCGGGAACTAAAATTAAATCTGCTAACCAGCGAATACCAACTAAAGAAAGCAAGCAAAATACTAAGATTAAACCATATTGGGTAAAACTAAGCTGTTGTGCATTTAATTTGTATAAGTGGAACAGGCATCTTGCCTGTTAAACAAGAGTTCAGAACATTAGGATTATACAATTTAGCTGTGTAACAGCTTAACTAACCAATTTGTAAACTCTGGATAAAAAGCCACCCTAACTATATTACCAGTAGCAATTAATAAACCTGCTAACGCTACTCCTGCTGCGGGGTTATTTTTGATAATTATTTCATTCATTTTAACCCAATGACAACTTTTGCAATAAACTAATTAATGTATCTGCTAATTGGTCATAAAAAAAGTAATCATGAGCGCCAATTGTTTTAATATGTTTACCTCCAAATTGACTTTTAAATTGGGAAAATTTGGCATAACCATGATTAGGATCACGGGTAAAACCATAAAAATCATAAACTTGACAACCGCAAATTTTTGCCCTTTGGATAGCTTGCCAATGTAAGCCATAATTTGCCATTACTTGTTTATATAATAAGTTTCTGCCACCATATAAATAAGTTGCTGTATAACCACAATATACTACTAAAATTGCTGCTATTATTTCTCCATTCCAACTAGCTAAACCAATTTCTGCCATATTTTCTTTAAATAACGTTTGACAGAGATTGATAAAAAACCTGTAGGGTTCACCAAAAAATTCTTGACGTTCGACAGTTTCCCAAAATAAATTATAAAATAAAGGAATAGTTTGGGAATCATTACTAAATTCAATTTTTACCCCATAACGTTGACTAATACGAATATTGTAACGCCCTTTAGGTTTCATAGATGCTAGAATTTCATCTGTACTTGGGCGTAAATCAATTAATAAAGTTTCACAGGGTAATAAGTCAGCAGGTGCGCGAACAAAATCTTGAAGATAATCAGGTTTTTCCTGCCATAATGGTTCAATACGAAGAGCAACTGCACCCTGTTTTCTGGCTAAAGTTTCTCCTTTTTCTAACAATAACTGCATCCCTATTTCTGAAGTATTTTCTGGAGTATTTTCTGGTAATATTGGTCCACCAGAAGTAAATAATAAATTGGCTTTATTAGTGTGGGGGTATAAATAATAAATACACCCACCCACTAAATCATTATTTTCTGAAAATAATCCATAACGAAAAGTTTTATAACCTTCTATTTCTTTAAAATCAGCCCAACTTGTAGTTTGCATAAAGCAACCCTTGGGAGTAGATTTAACTAACAAATTCCAAGCTGTTTTTTCTGAAGCTTGTAATTCTCTGACTGTTAAAGATAAGTTATTTTTCTCTGCTATGGTTGGGTGATAATTATTAACATTCATAATATTCATCTTTAATTATTTCGCATTCTCTTAATAATGCTATATATCCAGTAACTACTAAAGCAAGTGAATATAAAACCTACCCATTTACTATCACCAGTACCATCGTTATAACTACTGCTACTGCTACGACTACCATAATATGAGCCTTTAGCAAATACTGAATCTGGTGCTACTAGATTAGTCATTAACAACGTTATAGACAACAAAGTAATCAATTCAACCATTTTAGGGTTTAACGTGCCTAAAGGCTGATTATATTTAATTTTATCAGCAAAAGTCCTCAATTCACTAGCAATTTGTGGTGGTAATTCCTGCACTCTAGTTAGTAAACTATTGAGTAATTTGTTAACGTCTATTTCTGATAATAATCCTTGGAGATTATCTAACCAATATGTTGTCATCTTTGGTTCGTGATAGGGATGACGTACTGGTACAAATTGATTAATATTTGGTAAGTCTTTGTCTGCATTAGGAGCAGCATAAATATTTTGTAGCCAAAACTTAGCTACAGATTCCAAATCTAAGGAATTAATATTTTCTATTTCGGCGTTGAACTGTTCATTAATATCTAAAAAATCCACATATTCACCAGAATTTAATAGGATATCTTCTGGGTTTGATGGATGATTCAAAAGATAATAAAATAACCGTTCGTTTTCCAGTGTGTGAATAGTTACTTTATGCCGATATGCTGCTATTTTTTGTTCAAATTTAAAGACAGGGAGTAAATTTTCACGGGTTAAATAATTTAAATTATTTGGGAAATAAATGTTTTCAATTTCTGTCCTCAAAATTCTTTGTGTTGAACCTAAAAAGAAACCCCAATCACCATAATCATGGTTACAAAATGAGGGAATTTGAATTTGTAAGGGTTTAGTTGCAAAATTCACTGATAGCAAAGTTTGATACAAACACCAAAAAGCGTGAGTATCATAATTTGGTGAAACTCCGTTAACAGCTACTATTCCAGAAGGAATTAAAATGCGATTAACTTCTTGAAACCATTCCTGACTATAGATTTTTGCATCTTCAGCCGATTTAGGACAAGTGAAATCACAAATTACAACATGATAATAATCATCAACTAATTGTCTGACAAATCCAAAGGCTTCTTGAGTGTATACTGTAACTTTTTCATGTTCTAAACTGCCTAAATTATAAGGTTTAAATACTGTGTTTGCTAATTCGATAACATCTGGATTATAGTCTACTAAATCAATGTTTTTTACCTGAGCAAAACGCAGTAAATCTCTAGCAGCTAATCCATCACCACCACCACAAATCAAAACCCGTAAATCTGTATCAGTAAATCTTTGGATGGCTAAAGATACAGCAGGAATTACTAAATTTTCATGATAAATTGCCTCATCAGCACTATCAAACTGTAAATCTCCATTGATATAAAAGGCAATACGATGATCATAGTTTTCAATAAATAAGGAAATAGACATAGAAACTTTACCCAAATATCATTAAAAATATACCGATGGACAAAAATATGAGCGCAATTATTAATTCAATTATTAACTCAGGTTTCCACCTCAATACCTGGCGTTCCGAACTTACACCTTTTTGAATATTATGAAATTCTTCAGGCTTGACTATTTTGGTTGAGTAAATCTCTAATTGTAGATTGGGAAAAGATTCTATTGCTAAATTTACACAATGGTCTTTATCCCAATAATCCCAAGTAATGCGAGATTTTGTTTTCCCTTCAGAATCATAACTTCCTTCAGTTTGTGAATCGAAATAATAGGATTTATAGAAAAGTTTTAGTTCTGGATAAGGGGTATTTAATACTTGCATTTCTTTCCATAATGTAGTTAGTTGTAGTGGGTTTTTGGGAAAATCTGGAGTATATAAAGACACATTCTGTAATTGATTGGAAATATACCAAGTTACAGAGTTAATTTCTTTGCTGGGGTCATATTCTCGCAATAAGTAATATTCCGAACCACCGGAGGAGACTAACAACCATTCCTCTGTTTGATAACCTTGAGGATCTTGGTAGGTGCTGTAATCTTTTATATCCCAGTCTACACCAGAATATCTCACGCGATCGCCCGGACGCAAGGCATGAACTTGAGTTTCAATACTAACTGTATACATACAGGTTTAACTATGATTAACTGTAACTTTCACAACCGAGTTGAGAGTTACATTACTATATGATCTATTTCTCGTTTTTTGCTAGAAAATTTTAAATCACTTTACAAAATAGAGTTTTACCCTGTTTCCTCTAACTGTATAAACTAAATCTGATGAAAATGGCATCTTTTTCGGGTTTAGCATTGCTAAAACCATACCAAATTATATGTAATTATATCAAGTGCTATGCATATAAACGTATTGAATTGGAAAAGGAATTTCAATTCCTTCTTGTTGATAGCGTTTGTGTAACTTCTTCACCAACAAATGTTTACCAATGCGCTGGTCAAAATATTCACTGACTCGCAGATAAAGAGTATGATCTATGCTAAAATCATTGAAAGTGTGAAACCTCAGATAAGGTTCGATTTGAATTAATTCTGGTGCAATTTCTTGCATAACTTCTTTAGCGACTTCTATAGTCACTTTTTCCACCAATTCCAAATCACTATCATAACTAACACCCACATTCATAGTTAAAGTAATTTCTTTTGCAGGTAGATGATAATTAGTAAAAATTGCCGAAGCCAACTTAGAATTAGGAACAATAATCACATTATTAGAAATTTCCTTGATTGTGGTATTTCGCCAAGTAATATCTGTGACATAACCTTGATGACCATCATCTAATTTAACATAATCCCCTGCTCTTACCTGCTTAGAAATAACTAAATAAAAACCAGAAAATAAATTAGCTAAGGTGTCTTGTAGAGCTAAACCAACAGCTAAACCTCCAATTCCCAAGGTGGTAACTATGGGAGTAATTTCAATACCCACAGTTTGCAAAAGAATTAATGTTCCCAAAACTAAAACAATTGTTTTAGCTAAATTAGAAAGCAGGGATGTAGAAACTCCCTCGGTACGTTGGACAAATAAATTGACAAAACCGGCAGTCAGTCTAGCTAAAACTAAAGTTACAGAATATAATAAAATTATGGTGATGATTTTTTGCAGAACATTAGCAATACCTGGTTTAACAGGAGAACTAAGAATAGCCCAAAAAAAACCTGCCAAAACAAACCAAATAAAGGTCATTCTGTGCAGTGATTGAAATATAATCTCACTCCCAGGAATTTGCCGCTTAATAACAAAGCTTTTAATTCTATTAAAAATAACTTTTTCACCAATTATGCCAGTCAGAAAGCCAACTAGAATAAATATAAGAGGTATAATCCATTGCATCATAGTTATATTTGATAGTGAATTGACAACTGGAAATTACAAGAGTCAAGATTGAGAATGATCGTTAAATCAGGAATATAGCTAGAAGCGAAAAGCTGAATGCTGACCTGAAAATTAGGATATCAACAATTAGCAAATTAAACTCGCTAAGTTTTTCCAGAGAAATTGATGTATAATGATCATCCGAGCAAAAATATGTGATACATTATAGCAATGATAAGTAATTGATGATATGTTTACTAAAATCCGATTTCTACCTAAAAAAAGGTGACTTTTATTACTTTGAAAAACACAAATAAATTAATTGTTTTCTGATGACAATCTAGCTGGAGACTGATTTTTGAGACTTAATCCTCAGTATCAGTAGTAGTTAACCTCAAAATTTATTGGTGTACTTCACCTAAGTAATGGATCTACCAATTATTTACCATCAAGATTATATTGCACCTCTGCCGCTTGGACATCGCTTCCCCATGTCGAAATTTAGACAACTGTATGAATTGCTGTTAGCTGACAGGGTAGCATATCCAGAACAGTTTCACACTCCTGAATGTCCACCGCAAGAATTAATAGAATTAGTCCACACCAAAAGTTATGTACAAGCTTACTGCGAAGGAACATTAGAAGCAAAAGCACAAAGACGCATTGGTTTACCTTGGAGTCCAGCTTTAGTAAATCGTACCTGTGTAGCAGTAGGTGGAACAATATTAACGGCTAAATTAGCATTAAACCAAGGTTTAGCTTGTAATACTGCTGGTGGAACACATCACGCTTTTCCTAATTATGGATCTGGTTTTTGTATTTTTAATGATTTAGCAATTGCTACTCGCGTTTTACAAAAATTAGGACTTGCTAAAAAGATGTTAATTGTTGACTTAGACGTACATCAAGGAGATGGAACAGCGTTTATATTTGAAAATGATCACAGCGTTTTTACATTTTCCATGCACTGCGAAATTAACTTCCCTAGCACCAAACAAACAAGTGATTTAGATGTACCATTACCACTAGGAATGGAAGACGATGCTTATTTACAAACCCTAGCTAATTACCTACCAGACTTGCTAACAGAAATTAAGCCAGATATAGTATTGTATGACGCTGGAGTCGACACCCATATAGATGATAAACTAGGAAAATTATCTCTCACAGACACTGGAATTTTTCGACGAGAAATGCAGGTTTTAACCACCTGCGTTAGTGCTGGTTATCCAGTAGCTTGTGTTATTGGCGGTGGTTATGCAGATGATATTAAATCTCTTGTTTGGAGACATTCTTTATTACATCGAGCCGCCAGTCAGGTTTATCACCAGTTTCATCTTTAAAACTATATCTAACCTTATTCCTCTTGGTGTGAAATCAAAAACAATCAGGACATCCATGCAACAGAAATTAGTGAAAATAAACAATTCAGAAACCTTTGGCTATAGCTTATTAAATTCCACAATTGATAACTTAATTCGTAGCTTTGAAGGACAACAAGCAGTTACATCATATTCCAACTTTCGAGAAAAAAAAGAACGCGCTCATGAATTGATTTTTGAATGTATAGGTAAAAAAACTTGCCTATTTTATCTTCGCCGTCAAGGTAAGGGAAAAGATACAGGAGAAGAAATTTGGGATTTAACCATTGCTACAGATGACAGTGAGTTTCAACTACCCAAAAGATTGAAAGAACTAAATAAAACTTTAGGATTGAGAGCCGCAGTGAAAAAAAATGGTACTGGTGGTTTAAAAATTCTCTCAGTTTATTTATTACCACTATCAAGAGGAAGAATTGACGCTTATGCTTTACCATTACCATTGCAGTTAGTTCCTAATTATTATGAGCCTATAAATATTTCTCCCAAGAGATTGGCACAAATAAATAAAATGCCAATATGCGGTAATCATATACCCACCGAAGACCAACTACAAGCATGGAAAGCTTTTTTGAAAATTGAAGAACGTATTGCTAAAGCCAGACAATTTTGTGTCAAATTTTTCCACTCCGAATATGACTGCCAACAAAAAGAAATCGCCTTAAAAATTGATATTAACTCAGCCACCCTTGATGGTGATGAAGAGAATTATTTAGATGTAGAAAACTTTTGGGAACGGGTAAAACAGGCAAAAAATCAAGATATCAAATTTTCTGATTCTGTACCTACTGAAATAACTCGTCGCACTAGTCGTCAATTAGGAAATATTGAAAAAATTGACCACAGAAATAATCTTATTTACATCAGGCTTGAGCGGGAATTAGTAGAATATATAGCATCGGAAAATTATCAAATACCAACAAAAGGATACTTATTTTTTGATGCTGCTGGTGATATTAAACAAATTAAGCGTAAAGAAAAAGCATTAGAACAATTAAAACAAGGACGGACACAAAACCCATATTTAGGAGATTTCTTATTTGACGCTTCCCAAGCCAGACCTATTCAAAAAACTGTTAAACTAAAACCACAAGATTTGTTATTATCTGCTGCAAATTCAGGTCAAAAAGCATCTGTAGAAAAGGTAATAGCCGCAGAAGATTTAGTTTTGATTCAAGGTCCACCAGGAACAGGTAAAACGACTGTAATTGCCGAAATTTGCTATCAAATAGCTTTGCGTGGTGGTCGCACATTAATTACTTCCCAAGCTAATTTAGCAGTTGATAATGCTTTAAGTCGCTTAGTTCACAACCCAGTTATCCGCGCTGTCAGAAAAGGAAAAGCTGAAAAAGTTGGAGAAGAAGGACAAGGATTTTTAGAAGACCAAGTAATTAACAGATGGTTAGAAAATACTGCTAATGACTGTGAAAATAATCTCAATCAACACAGAGAAAATATACAAATTCTTCAGCAGCTATTAACAACATCGAAAAGATTTACAGATTACTTAAAATTAGTGGAAAAAGTCAATCATAAACAAAAGAAATTAAAAGATGAAAAGATAAAATTAGAGAATGTTTACAGAACTCAAGAAACTGTCTATCATGAATTGCTTGAGCATAAAAATGAAATTGAATCTTTAATTAATGGGGTGAAAGATATTATCAATAAACCACAAAATATCAATTGGGATGATCCAGAAATTAAAGATTTTTTACCCCGTTTGCAACCTTATATATTAGAAAATAATCTAGTAGGAGATTTTCGGGAAAAAGTCAATCAAGCTATTAAGTATACCGATGAACTGGGGGTTATTTGTCCTGTGCGTGGTGCATTCGGTTTAGCTGTCTGGTTGCGGGAAACTATAGCCAAGGAAATTGCCGGATTTCAATCAACATTCACCTATGCTTATGATGCAACTATCGCTATGTCAGACTTAGCAAAATTAGTACAGGGTTTCCAAAAAAAATCAGCCTATTTACATCAGTTACAAACAGAGTATCAAAAGTCTATTAATCAGGATCACAAGCTACAACCAACCATTCAAAATTGGGAAAACCGTAAACGAGAAATTAATTATATTATCGCAGCAGTTAAAGAGTGGAAAACTACAGCGTATTCCCATCTTTACCAAGTTTTGAAAAATTGCCAGCAATCTGATTTATTATTGACTGAAGAAATGCTGCATTTACCACTGGGTTTATTGATGTTTGCTAAAAACTTAAACTTGCCAATCTTACCAAAGAATTACCAAATTAAATTACCAGAATGGGAATTACTAATCAAAGCATTGTCTTATGAAATTGATGGTAATTTTAGTGACAGAAGGGGTAAAAAGCACAATTTTAGCTATTTTATGCAGCAAAATTTTAGTCAAATTCCCTTATTCTTGGAAAAGAGCGATCGCCAAAAATGGCAAGCAACATATCAACAGTTTCAAAAGTATCAATTACTCACTACAAAACAACGTCAATTATTAGTTGAAAATGCCCAGAGTTTTTTAATTCAACTGCAACAAACCTACAGTGCATCTTATGAATTAAATAACCTGGATTCTACTTTAGCTAGAATTACCCAAGAATTATTAGATACAATTCTTGCTAATGCTCGTCAATGTGTTCTCAAATTAAAAACAGAAGCAGAGCAACAACTTAATAATTTGCACAAACAACAACAGTTAAATCAACCTCCAAATAATCAAATTACCCAAGAACAAATATTAGCAACTCAAACTCAGGTAGAAAAAGCCAGTCAAGATGCTAATTTACTGCTGGAAAGAGTTGTAAAAATTTTGGAACAGCTGAATAAACAACCACAGCTACCTGTAAAATTACGAAATCTCACACAACAATATTTAGCAAAACAAGCAAATATTTGGGAACAGCATCAGGAATTTGAGAAACAAGTGCAGCTTTGGGAAACTTGCATAACTCATCTGGATGATTTAAATTCCTCCTTAGATGCTTTCTCAGTATTCGAGAATATTCAAGAATCTTTAAAAGAGGAACTAGTAAAAATAAATAAAACCAGCAAAAACTATTTACAAAAACTTGAAAAAGCAAAAATTAAATTAAATGAAATAGAAGAAAAATTAAAATCCCATATCTCCAATGATTTAATCATAGAAAAAAATTGCTGCGAGATGACTTGGCAACAAATACCCGATCAATTTAAACCTCAGCCCAAAACCACAGAAACAGATTTCTTGAATTTGGAATTTTTGCAGCAGATAAAACAACAATTTGATCTTTGGCAACAACAACTACAAAATGAAGAAGATTATTTGCGTAAATATCAAAACTTTGTCCAAGATTGGATTACCAAACTACGTCAACCTTCAGAAAGAGATAGTAACGATTTAAGACAAATTTATTTAGATAACGCTAACGTCGTTGGTATCACCTGCGTGCAAGCTGCAAATTACAACTTCTCGGAAGAATTTAAATATTTTGATGTTGTCATTATTGATGAAGTAAGTAAATGTACACCTCCAGAATTAGTTATCCCCGCCTTGAAAGCCAAAAAATTAGTCATGGTAGGAGATCACCGACAACTACCACCAATGCTAGAAATTGACACAATAGAAGAAGTCGCAGAAACAATGGGACATTCTAGAGAAGAAATGGGATTTCTCGAAGAATCCTTATTTAAATTTCAGTTTGAAAATGCCGATAATAGCATTAAACAAATGCTCAATACCCAATATCGAATGCACCCCAATATTATGGGAGCAATCAATCAGTTTTATGATGGTAAATTAGAATGTGGCATTTTAGAATCAGATAGCAAACGCGCCCATAATTTAGCAGGTGAAGTCATTAAACCAGAACATCATTTAGTGTGGGTGACAACGCCTAGAGAAGATGAATTTGCAGAAGAAAAATTAGGAACATCATTTTTTAATCCCCAAGAAGTAGATGTCATTGAAAAAATCTGTCAAGATTTTGAAAATGCTTGGCGTTCTAGAGTTGCTAATGGTGAACCTAAAAAAGAAATAGCAGTTATTACATTTTATGGCGCTCAACTGCGAAAAATAGATGAACGTTTACAACCAGAACTTTTTCCATCATTGCACATTAGAACAGGTACAGTTGATAGATTTCAAGGTATGGAAAGACCAGTTGTAATTGTGAGTATGGTGCGGAATAATCCTTTAGGAGATGTGGGATTTGCTAAAAAACCAGAAAGGGTAAACGTCGCTTTTTCTCGCGCTCAAGAATTATTAGTAATTGTTGGTTGTCACGATTTATTTACCAGCAACTCTGGTAAAGTTGGTCGAATGTATTCAGAAGTAGCAAATCTCGCCACTCGTCATGGAGGTTTTATTAATGTTTCCTGGTTCTGTTGATAGAAATATTGATCCGCATCTCAAAAATATAGTCACCGAAATTGAAACAGAAAATCCCCAATTATCAGTTTTTGCAGCCCGTCAATTTCGCTATAGTTTGCGTAAAAATACCTTAGAATTAACAGTTAAAGAACCACGTCCATTTAATGTCATGGAAGAGTTTATCATCCGTGCTGGACTGGAATTTGAACCCCCACCAACAGGAGATGAATTAGCATCTATCCTGGGACTTGATCCTGTATTTGTTCACAGTACAATTTCCACACTTCAATCATTACAAACTTTGGCATTGAAATCACCTATTACCGTTACCCCAGAAGGACAATTATTTTATGAAAAAGGTACAGTACCACTGCCGGCTTATACAGTGGAAATTTATGCAGTTACCGATTTTTTAGAAGGTAAACTTACCTGTAAAAACGAAGATTTAAATAATGATGTCTCTATGAAATTACCTGATTTAGCCAACTTGGTGAAAATAGAACATATAAATATTGATATCTCTATTTTACCTTTGGAAAGAATACAGCAGATTATTCAAAACTCAGGATTAACATTTCATGTACCAGAAGCAGGAAAAATAGTCACTGCTTTTAAGGTGATTCAACCTACACAAATTATTTGGAAAAATATATCTCTTTTGGTGATTTTCGATGGTATAGCTGACAAATTTAAAATTCAAATTCGTAGCGGTAAGCGCATATCAGAAGCAGCATCAACTAGGGTAACTTCCTTATTAAATGAAGGCAGAATTTCCTTAGCAGCATTATGTGATTTATCTGATGCAACAATCAATTCTGCAAGAGCAAAAATAATGAGTAATTCATAATTGGGTAATAGGTAATAAGTAATTCGTAATTATAAATTACTACCCAATCACCAATCACCAATCCCCAATCCCCAATCCCCAATCACCAGATGCAAAAAATCGTTAAATTTGATACAATTTATCAAAATTAGGAGAGCCAAGGAGCAAAATAAAGTGGTCTTAACGAAAGGCTTTGAAATTGAGATGTATACTGGCACACCTCAAGGTGAAATAGTTGGTCTCTCCGACCAAATTGTTGCGGATTTACAGGGATTTATGCGAGAGCCAGATAGCCGCAACGTAGAATACATCACTAAAGCTTCCACCAGTTACGAAAATCAATTGTGTGGTTTATTGCGCCCACGTCAGCAGTTACGGAAATATTTGCAGCGGTTAAACAATTACACATTGATACCAGGGAGTACCCTGTCCTTGGGAAGAAGCGATCGCTTTTACCGTTCTGACCTCACTAACCCTTATCATGACTACATTGAGCAAACCTACGGGACAAAAGTTGTCACCGCCAGCGTACATATTAATATTGGCATTCCCGATCCAGAAATATTAATGCGTGCCTGTCGGATTATCCGTATAGAAGCGCCACTTTTCCTTGCCCTAAGCGCCTCATCACCATTTTTAGATGGTAAAGCCACAGGTTATCATTCTACCCGTTGGGGACTCTTCCCCCAAACTCCCAGTCATGTACCTCTATTTGCCAGTCATGACCATCATATTCAATGGGTGGAAGCACAGTTAAAAGCTAGAACAATGCAAAATGTCCGACATTTGTGGACATCAGTTAGACCAAATGGCGATCGCCGTCCTTATGATTTAAATCGCTTAGAATTGCGAATTTGTGATTTAGTCACAGATCCTATTTTCTTATTAGCAATTACAGCCTTATTAGAAGCGCGGTTATTGCAAATCATTGACAACCCCAATATTGACCCCTTAACCCAAAGCAGTTTCTCACCTGAAGAACTAATTAATATAACCGCTAAAAATGAAATGGCAGCAGCCACATCCAGTCTTGATGCCCAATTGCAACATTGGCAAGATGGTAGTACCATACTCGCCAGAGATTGGATTAACCAGCTATATCAAGAAGTTTGGGGCATAGCCAAACAACAAGGCTTCGGTTGTTTCCTGTCTCCCTTACAGAAAATTCTCCGTGAAGGCAACGAAGCCCAACAATGGTTACAGTTACACAAACTTGGTGTCGATGCCCAGCAAGTCATTAAACAAGCCATCATTGCCACCCAAGAACGGGAACAAGAACTAGAAAGCAAATTATTTTGTTCCTCCGTCATGGCTTAGTGGGGATTGGTGACTAGTGACTGGGTTAACCTCCCTTTCTTCCCCTGCTGCCCCTGCCTCCTGCCTCCTGCCTCCTGCCTCCTGTCTCCTGCCTCCTTGACCTTATTTGTTTTAAAAATCTAATGTGTCCCTAGTGGTTAATGCCTATTAACAAAACCTATATATCGTCTATATGTGTTTTTAGGTATATTTTCTCTGATATACTCATAAACCCCAGTGCCTTCCTTGGTTTCTACTGGATTTTGACTTTTAACTTTTAACTTTTGACTTGTCTTATGCCCCAGGTAGTTTTAGTTAACCCGCAAATTCCTCCAAATACAGGCAATATTGCCCGTACTTGTGCCGCTACAGGGACAGAATTGCATTTGGTGGGTCCATTAGGGTTTGAAATTAGCGATCGCTACCTCAAAAGAGCAGGTTTAGATTACTGGCCTTACGTCAAACTGCACTATCACGAATCCCCAGAAGCATTCCAAATCATCCATCAACAGCGTGGAGGCAGATTGTTAGGGTTTAGCGTTCGTGGCAGTTTTAACTATATTAACTACCAGTATCAAACCGATGATTGGTTATTGTTTGGCAGTGAAACCACAGGTTTACCGCCAGATGTTCTCAATGTCTGTCACTCTACCCTCTACATACCCATGCACGAACCCGGCGTTCGCAGCTTGAATCTATCCGTAAGTGTGGCTATTGGCTTGTTTGAATGCCGACGACAGTTAGGGTATCTACAATAGTTAGCTAGGTTTTACTTATAAAGACTGAATCAGTTAGGAAAGAAGCAAATTCTCCACTTAACTGTTTAAGTATTATTACTAAAACAAGATTTAGATGTAGCAACATTTATATACTAAATCAACCTAGATAAAAAAATTGCTGAGTCCAAAGATAGTCATATAAGAAATTTGTATAGAAACTTTGATTCCAAACCAAGAGACAATGATAGATTTTAGTGAATTGAAATTTTATCTCTGTCAGAGGTAAAATCATCAAAGCATTTACTGTCAAGCATCTTAGCTATTTGTATTATGAAATACAATCGACCATATCAGAAACTGCGGCGGATTTGTACGGTTGTTTTTTAGGAAATAAAAGCCGTAAAGTCTCCTGTTGATAAGACTGATTAGATAAAAAAACTTAGAAAATATCTACAGCAGGAACATCGTTTTTTTCAAAGTTGCAGCAGAGCAAATGCTAACAGCGATAGTGAACGGGATCAAAGCTATCAGATTTGTCCAGTCCCCGCTTTGAAAGCATGAGCATCAGGCATAACTGTCAAGAGCGAAAAATCCTGGGTTTTGTGAGGAGTGAAAACAGACAATTCAACGCAAAAATCTTAAGGTTGACTAACAAGTGTGAACTTGTCTAAATCAGAGAAGCAGGTTAATCTTGCCTAAGTATCTCTGGTAAATGTGATCTTGATCTATCGTTTGATGTGATCTCAAATTATGGATTAATATACAACAGAAAAATCAAGATCGGTTAAGCGAAGCGTGATCATAGGAGGTCGTCTTTGAAACGAGCATTGAAAAAGAGAGTAAAGGCTGTGTTAAACAATACTCCCAACAGCGATGGTGTCCTGATCGAGCCGTCAAATGAGACAATTCACAAAACAAACCGCCGGGCGGGAACCCAAGCCGCGATGATTGGCTTGGCAATCTCAATGGGCGCAACCAGCCTTTTGGTGACTCGACAAAGCGATCAAGCCCAAGCAGCCGCGCCTGTTGGCAGTCAAAAAGCAGCCTCAACAATTCCTGCTGCTTCTGACACTGAGATAAAATTTGCGGCCACAAAGCTGGAGTCCCAAGCCGTCCCTTCAGCGAGCGTGCCTGAAAATCCTGTCATTGTCGGGGAACCAACAGCAGTTTCGCAAATGCCTGGGCTTGAAGCTAAATGGCCAGTTGCAGCCAAGGAAATGGCTGTACAAATTCAAACATCAGAAGCTAACAAAAATGCTGTCTACTTGCAACCCCAAGTAGAGCAGGGATTGAATAACAACTCAGTTCAATCTCGGTTACAAACAGAAAAACCACTGTCCCAGACAGAATCGCAATTTTCTCAAAATCAGGGTGTTGCTGATTCTCTATCCCCAGTCGTAATAGTAGAATCAGCAAACCCAGTTAGCAATGATGTTAATGCACAACTAAAAGCGCAGCAAGAGTTCGCACTCAATCGCTTACAGGAAAAATCCAACCGTTTAAGAAATAGTCTTGCCCAGTTGCGGCCTGATGAGACAAATAAGTTCTCAGAAGCTGGTATTGAGGTAGCACAACCAACAACTGTAGCTGATAACAGCTTGCCAGTACAGTCGTCAGAGGTGATAGATGCTAACCAAGCCGACCTAATATCCAGGTTAAAACAGGATAAACAAACAAGTGCGCCAGTGCAGAAAGCATTGACACCTGCACCCGCACCCGCAGTTGTCGCGCAATTAGCAACGACAACCTACGAAGTTAAACCCGGAGACACATTAGCCGAGATTGCTGATAATTACGGGACTTCTGTTTCCGATATCATCAAAGCTAATAATCTCGATGATCCCAACCAGCTGCAAATCAGTCAAAAACTGATTATTCCCACAGCTAAAGCAGAGCGTACCAGTTACACTCAGCCAACTGTAGCAATCAGTCCTACTTTCATCCGGCCTAGCAGCAATCCCAAACTTGCTGTTTCTCCGCTGAGTAAACCTGATCCAGAAGCTAATCTACCTCTGATTCCACAGTCACCAGTGGAAAGCAACAATAACAGTGTTGCCATTCCCGTACCTGTAGTCAAACAGTCACCAGTCGCTAGGAACAACAGCAGTGTTGCTATTCCCATACCTTTAGCTGGGAATCAACTGCCGCCAACCCCAGAAACTGAATTCACTGCTCCTAATTCCTTGGCAGTGGGAGGTGATAATTCACAACTGGATATTGCGACAGAAACACAAACAGAGCAACAACTACCTCAAAAAACAGCAAAGCTCAAAGGTCTTGAGCGTATCCGCAGCTTGCAAGCCGAAATTGAAAGACTAAGGGAAAAATACCGCGCTCAAAAGTCTGGTGTAACTGTGGCTAACGTGGATGAAACTGAAAATACACCAGTCCCCGTTGTGGTGGAGAAAGCCAATAATCAAACAAATTTTCCAGTTAATGCTCAACTGAATGCGGTATCAATTTCTGTACCCAAGCCGATACAACCAGGCTATAGTCAACAACCGGTTAAGCCCTTGGTAAGTGCGGCTCGACCCAATAATGAGCCAATTAACCCCCAATTCCTATCAAGGCAAACAGCTTTACCTGGTAACTCCTCTGGTAGTTCTTCTAGCATTAGGTTAAACGTACCTACCGCTGGTGTCAACTCTAGTGACTCCTTGGGTAACTTGCGCGGAACCAGAGTATCCCCAGCTTTACCACCTTTGGCAGCAGTAGATTTATATCTGCCCAAATCTGTTGAAGAAACTACAGAGCCTTCCTCTTCCACGTCGCATATTTGGCCTGCTAAGGGTGTGCTTACCTCTGGCTATGGCTGGCGCTGGGGTAGAATGCACAGAGGTATTGATATTGCTAACGGCGTGGGTACACCAATTTACGCCTCGTCTGCCGGTAGGGTAGAAAGAGCAGGTTGGAACAACGGTGGTTATGGACTCTTGGTTGATATCCGCCATGCTGATGGCAGCTTGACCCGCTATGCTCACAACAGCCGGATTTTAGTGCAAGTAGGTCAAGAAGTGGAACAAGGACAAATCATTGCAGCGATGGGTAGCACTGGTTTTAGCACAGGATCCCACATCCATTTTGAAGTTCACCCCGCAGGTAAGGGCGCAGTTAACCCCATTGCTTTCTTGCCATCACGGACACAGGCACGCCTGTAAATACTTGGCTGCTGGTTAATTTAGTAATTGTCTTGTTTGTGGAGGGAGTTTGACTCCCTCTTTTATTTTGGAAATATAGCAGGAGGCAGGAGGCAGGAGGCAGGAGTAAAACCGTTTTGTAGTAAGAGGTTCATTATTATATTGATGTCCTAACTAGGGTTTGCTGAAAAAGTCGAAAAAAACCTTGAGGAGAATTGAGTGGGTAGTCAAGCAGAAATAAAGATAAGTTTTTGTTGTCTAAACTTCACTAAAACATCAATTTCACTAATGAGCCAAGGGAAAAAAGACGTAAGTTTGAAAAATTGACAAAAAAATCGCCAAAAAAGCCATGATAACAGGGTAGAAAGATTCATAACCAAGAAGGAAATAGCAATAGAAGTTAAAGAAGTATGAGGCAATTTAGCCATGACTCTACCCAGGCTAAATCTTCGTTTACCTTGTCCGAATTTACCCTCAATAGAATTAC
>NZ_BJCE01000010.1:0-50368 GCF_005402885.1 Sphaerospermopsis reniformis | reverse complement strand
ATGAGTGCCAAGAATTGGTCTTGGAAATGATGGCATCTGTTCGCAATAAGATGCCATTTTATCAGCAGGGTTTGAGGGCTGTAATGCTTATCCAGCAACCTCTTTAGCTCCTTTGTCGCCCCCTCAAAGTAGCATCTCTACCAACTTCCTCAAATGACTTAAAACCATGTCCTAAATCATTTCTATTAGTTTTAATTGTCAGTAGATCAATCCCATCTCTAGTTTTGCTCTTATTAGTTTGGTATGAAAAACCATAAATTTTGGCAGTATTTCTTATTTCTTGTGCATCTACATTACCTGAAAATAGTCTTTTCTTATTTTCTTTCTTCACCAGAGCATCAAAGGTAACTGATACAATATCAACCGAAATATTTCTAAGATTTATCAAAAGAGAATCTGTTGATTGAATATCTTTATCCCTGACATGATTAATAACAATCTTTTTAATTTCTTCTCTCGCGTCATCGAAAGAAACTCTTTGAGTTTTTAATTCATCAAAAATTGTTTCAATTGCATTACTCATTGTAGCTTCTACTAGGTTGTAGAGTAACAAATATCCTGTCGCTTTAAGAGTCTTTTCTAAATCATCATCTATTGGTTTTGTTTTGATATTGTTAGAATTACCCATACTTAATTGAATTGAACCTTGATCTAGGTTTTTTAAGAAGTAAAAATATTTACTAACTTCTTTGGCGCGTTCATCAAAATTTTGAAATAATGTACTTTTCATGAATTACCTAAAAGCTGATCACGAACATATTCAATACGACGAATGACTTTATTTTGAGAACTACTAGCATCAGATTTAGTTAATTTTTTAAAATCATCAGAATCTAAAAAAGCAGTAGATTTTGGCACTAAATTGGGATTTTCTCTTAACGCCAAAGCAATACCTACTGTAATAGATTCAAACTTAATTCTAGTTGTAGGTTCATAGCAGTCCTTATTTTTTCGATAAATATGTAAAGAATTGGAGCAATATTTTTCTATAAATTCTAACATCACATAAAATTCATTTCTCATATCATTTATTTTTTGTAAATCAGATTTATTTTCCTGCTTTAAATATTCATCCAAAAATTCATGAACTTTGTTATCAAACTTGCCATAATTTTGATAATTATTTAAAAAGGCAAAAAAACGTAATACATATTCTTGTGGATCTCTTTTGTTAATTTCAGTGTCAGTAAAGGAACATAAATCTCTAAACAGTTGATTTTTTGAAAGTTCTTCAATTAAATCAAGACACTTTCCTGGTTGACCTCCTCTACGTTTCTCCATTGCGTTTAATTCAAGACTTCCAGTATTAATTCTCTCGAAAAGATCCCTTCTAATCTCTTCATCTGCTTCTTCTGTTAATTGAATCATTCTAATAGTAGTTCTGTTAAAACGTCGTTGGCGTGGTAGTGGTAAATCTTGAAAAGTAAACCCATTCAGATGTTGTAATTTTTTAAGATTCTGTAATTGTAGTTGGTTTTTAATAAACTTAGATAAAGTACGAATACGTTGCGTACCATCTATAATTTCTAAACGGGCTAAATCCTCTGATCCTGATATATCCGCAACAAAAATATAAGGTATTGGTAAGCCTAACATTAGAGATTCTATAAATTTTGATTGTTTATCTTCATCCCAAGACATTTCTCTTTGATAATCTGGAATAAAAATTTCATTTTCACCTTCCTCTTCTCCATCTAAATATTTTTGAACAATTATCTCAATGGGGTATTCTAAAGTGTTGTAGTCAACACGCTTTGTTTTTTCACGGATTTCTTGTTCCGCATTTTCTTTGCGTTGATCTGTAATTTCTATTTGAGTTACCATATTTGACAATTTATTTTTGTTAATGTTTACAATTAGAGTTTTTTGATTGAGTGAATTAATTACATTTTACCACTGAAATAGGTGAATTTAGCTAGAGTAAAAAATCTTAATAATTGATGATTGAATATCAACGTCTTAAAATCAAGGTGAGTCCATCAAGACCCACCCTAACCTAAATTACACCAAAGCCGCCTGTTCCTCCTTACTAATTACCCTACCCTCATCCTCAAAACCAACAATTTGATCAAAATTCAAATAACGATACAAATTATCCGCAAAAGGATGGATTTTCTCACCCACAATATCCAAATATTCCTGCACATTAGGAAGTCTTCCCAACAACGCACAAACTGCCGCTAATTCTGCCGATCCTAAATACACTTGTGCGCCATTTCCCATGCGATTATTGAAGTTACGAGTAGAGGTAGAAAACACAGTAGTATTATCTTCCACTCTCGCCTGATTTCCCATACACAAACTGCATCCAGGAATCTCAGTTCTCGCTTTTGCACCTACGAAAACATCATACACACCTTCTACCTTTAATTGGTGTTCATCCATTCTTGTAGGTGGTGCGATCCATAACCTTGCTTTTACCTCACCTGCACCTTCTAAAACCTTGGCAGTTGCCCGATAATGACCGATATTTGTCATACAAGAACCAACAAAAACTTCTTGTACAGGATCATTAGCAACTTCCGATAATAACTTAACATTATCAGGGTCATTGGGAGCAGCAACAATTGGTTCTTTGATTTCATTCAAATCAATTTCAATTATTTCTGCATATTCCGCATCTCCATCGGCTGATAATAACACAGGGTTGGCTAACCATGCTTCCATTTTTGCTACTCTTCTCATGATGGTTCGCGCATCAGAATAACCCCGTGCTACCATATTTTTTAACAGGGCAATATTTGACCGCAAATATTCGGCAATGGTTTCTTCACTCAATTTAATTGTACATCCAGCACAAGAACGTTCTGCGGAAGCATCTGTTAATTCAAATGCTTGTTCTACTTTTAAATTGGGTAAACCTTCAATTTCCATGATCCGTCCAGAAAAAACATTTTTCTTGTTCTTTTTCTCGACGGTTAATAATCCTTTTTGGATGGCAACATAAGGAATAGCGTTAACAATATCTCTCAAAGTTATTCCTGGTTGCAATTCTCCTTGAAATCTCACTAAAACTGATTCTGGCATATCTAAAGGCATTACACCCAATGCACCTGCAAACGCAACTAACCCAGAACCCGCAGGAAAGGATATACCCAAAGGAAAGCGCGTGTGAGAATCTCCTCCTGTTCCCACTGTATCCGGTAATAACATCCGGTTTAACCAGGAGTGAATGATACCATCACCAGGACGCAAAGCTACACCACCACGAGAGGAGATGAAGTCTGGTAATTCTTGATGGGTTTTAATATCCACTGGTTTGGGATATGCTGCGGTATGGCAGAAACTCTGCATTACTAAGTCTGCACTGAAACCTAAACAAGCAAGTTCTTTTAACTCGTCTCTTGTCATCGGTCCTGTAGTGTCCTGAGAACCGACTGTAGTCATAATTGGTTCGCAAGATGTCCCCGGACGTACACCGGGTAAACCACAAGCCTTCCCGACCATTTTTTGCGCCAATGAGAAGCCTTTTCCGGTGTCTGCTGGTTGTTGGGGACGAATAAATAATTTGCTGGGTTCTAAACCCAAAGCTTGACGGGTTTTGTCGGTGAGGGTACGTCCAATTAATAGGGGAATGCGTCCACCAGCGCGAACTTCGTCTAAAATGGTGTCAGGTTTGAGGGTGAAGGTGGCAATCACTTCTCCTGCTTTGGTAATTTGTCCTTTGTAGGGGTAAATTGTGATTACGTCACCGGTTTCCATTTTGGTAACATCGCATTGTATGGGTAATGCACCTGCATCTTCGGCTGTGTTAAAAAAGATAGGTGCGATCGCCCCACCTAAAATATAACCTCCTGCCCGTTTGTTGGGAACGAAGGGAATATAATTGCCTAAATGCCATAATACAGAATTGATTGCAGACTTACGAGATGAACCGGTACCAACCACATCACCGACGTAAGCAACAGGATGTCCTTTTTTCTTCAAGTCTGCAATGGTTTCTAAACTTCCCGGTTGACGGGTTTCTAACATTGCTAAAGCGTGAAGGGGAATATCAGGACGGGTGGTAGCGTGGGTTGCGGGTGATAAGTCGTCGGTGTTAGTTTCTCCAGGAACTTTGAAAACCGTAACGGTGATAGCTTCGGGGAGTGTGGGACGAGAAGTAAACCATTCTGCTGCTGCCCAAGAGTCTATCACTTTTTTGGCGTATTTGTTGGTTTTTGCTAGTTCTAATACATCATGAAACGCATCATAAACCAATAAAATTTTACTTAATGCTGTGGCGGCGCTTTCTGCTACAGAGGAACTGAGTAAATCAATTAATGATTGTACGTTATAACCGCCTACCATTGTACCTAGTAATTCTACTGCTTCTAGGGGAGAAACTAGGGGACTGGTAATTTCTCCTTTTGCAATAGCTGTGAGAAAACCTGCTTTAACGTAAGCTGCTTGATCTACTCCGGGGGGTATGCGATCGCGTAATAAATGTAGTAATAACTCTTCTTGTCCTTGGGGGGGATTTTTGAGTAATTCACATAATTCTGATGTTTGTTTTGCGTCTAAAGGAAGGGGGGGAATACCTAATTGGGCGCGTTCTTGGGTATGTTGTTGATATTCTGCTAACATGATTTAGCTTTTCTCCTGCTATGTCTTGTTTTCTTTATTTTATTGTAAAAGAATTGTTACAGGAGTTACTGGTAAACGAATTTGTCAGATATAAACAGTTTATAGTTTATAATCAGATTATTAAAAATTTTACTAAATTTAACTTTTATGTCAGCCAGGGATACTTACCATGAAGCAATTAAAAATGCCTTAATCAAAGATGGTTGGATGATTATTCGTGATCCTTATACTATTAAATATGAGGAGATCCAATTATTTGCCGACTTATTAGCTGATAGAACTTTAGAAATTGAACGCAATGGACAACAGATTATTGTGGAAGTGAAGAGTTTTATCAGTCGTTCACCCATGCGTGAATTGGAAACAGCTTTAGGGCAATATATTATTTATCGTACCTTATTAAAGGTCATTCTTCCTGAAGCTAAAATTTATTTAGGAGTAAGTCGTGGTATTTATAAATCTTTCTTTTTACAAAAAGCGATTTCGTTTATTATAGAAGAAAATGGTTTAAGATTAATAGTTGTTGATTTGAATAAGGAGGAAATAATTCAATGGAGAAATTAAATCTATATCGCAATGTGATCAAGAAAATTCTCACAGAATATGAACAATTAGCATCACAAACACCTAATCCTGAAGGTGTTGATAGTATATTAGCATTTGATGAACAAAGAGATCAATATCTTTGGTTTCAAACAGGTTGGCAGAATGATCATAAAATTAGAGGTATTACTGTTTATGTGAGAATTAAAAATGAGAAAATTTACATTGAGGAAGATTGGACAGAAGAAGGTATTGCAACTGAGTTATTAAGGGAAGGTGTACCAAAGGAAGATATTGTTTTAGCTTTTCATGATCCTGAAACTCGGAAGTTTACAGAATTTGCTGTGGCTTAGGTTTTAATAATGTAGGTTATGATAGTGACACACAATATTTTTAATGAGTAATATCAACTGCGGTAGCAATATAAGTGAGTAGTAAAACTTGCTTGACAACCAATAAAAACATGATTGATTGTAATTTTTGTAAAACACTAAAGTGAGGTAATTATGAAAGTTGTTTGGAATTGTTTTTTAAAACTCTTTATTATCTTTTTTATGCTTTCTACATCGTTGATTATAATAGGTTTAGATTTTTATTATTACATAATTGGATTACTGATTATGTTAATAATATTTTCTTTGCGTTTATGTTTGGTTCATGATTGTAAAACTGGATGGGAAAACGGCAAAGATATATTCAAATCTTATATTAGTTTTGGTATAATAATTGTACGTAAAAATTGGGATTTTTGGACTAGCTTGTTAACATCAGAATTAATATAAAAATCTAGGACTTACGCACTGTACAAACTCACCATCATGTGCATGAACGAAAATCCGTCGTTTCAGGCTTTTGGCGATTAACTTCCGATCAATAGCGAACTGCTTGCAGCAGTGCTTCGCTATCGCTCAAAAATCATCAAAAAATCATGTTAAAGTACCCGAAACCCATACCCCATATTTGGTTGATCCTGTCAATGCGTAAGTCCTAAAATCATAAAAAGGTAGATGTATCTTTATCTACGCTTTTTAAAAAAAATATAAGAAATATTAAATTTTTATGATATGTGGCAATTAATTTTTGTTAATCGAGGTATAATACTTTATTGTCAAAATCAAATTTTTAACTTGTAAATCTAATGAGTAATGGGTTAATACAGTTAACATCTGCTGAAATTAGACATAAAATAAATCATCAGAAACTTTTTGGAGTAGATGATTTGTTTGAGTATCTTTTTAATTTCTGCAAAATCTGTTTAACAGCAGATCAAAAGCAAATTGAGAATTTTAGCTACTATGATTTAACACCATCAGTTTTACTTTATGGTGTTCCTAATACTGGTAAAACAACGCTATGTTATTCATTGTTTGATAAGTTAAAACGAGAAGTTACCCCTGAGATTAACTTTTATTATATTGATATAGGACGGATGCTTGATCCAGCTTTAGGTCAGTCTTCACGTAATATAGGAGATATTTTTGATGATTTAAAAAGTAAATGCAAAAAAGATTCTTCTGTATTTTTATTATTAGATGAATTAGATACTTTTTGTATGAGTAGAAGTAGAACTCAAGAACATGATGCTATCAGAAGAGCTATGACAACTCTCATGCTAGAATTAGATAAACTTCATCCTAGTAAAGATAACAAACTTTTGATTTTTGGAATTACCAATATTCCACAGTCAATTGATACAGCAGTTGTGAGGCGATTCTCTTTAAAAAAAGAGATGCAGACACAAATGGATGTAACTTCTTTTAACAATTATTTAGAAGTTTTGGGTGATACAATTAAATATTCTCCTGCTCTAGAAATCAAAAAACAGCTATATGATCTTTATCAACAAAGAAATTTAACTGCGGGGGATGTAAAGAATTTTTACAAAGAGATTTATATTGATTTTTTATGCAAAAATGTGGAACAAAGTCTAATTGAAAAGAAAATCATAGAACTCTTTTCACAAGGGTTTTCAACTTCTGAACATCTTGCAGCAACCAAAAAGGAGCTAATTGGTAATGACTGATCAAACTGATGAAGATAAGATGATGGAAAGACTACTCATTCATAAAAATATGATTGGCTGGTTGATTAAAAAACTGAAAGCAGAAGGAATTGAATGTCAAAGAACTACTGGTAATGATCCTAATGGAGATATATTATTGATTAATCCTGAAGATGAACCGAGAGTACAAGAAATGATTCGGAAAATACAACAAGAGTATAATCAATAATTACCTTATGAAATATATTGAAATAAAAGCCCGAAAAACAACTATTTATCCAGGGGATGTAAAAGCAATTATATCCAAAGGTTGTGTCAGTGGAGTATTAACCACAGGTAGAATTTCAGATAATGCCAAAAAACTTTTAGATCAAGCTGGTATTGCTTGGGCTGAAAATATCGAAGAAAGACAATTTTTAGAATCTGAAGCGGAGGAATTTGAATAATGTTAGACATTAAGTTTTACAGCAAAAATGGTGTATCACCTGTCACTATTGAATTATCTAGTGAATTTTATCAAAAGCTCACTAAATCAGATTTTTCAGAAATAGGAACATCCCGCAAACAAAAAATCAATATAGAAGATGGAGAAGCAGATGATATTGAAGTAGTTGATTTGGATAAGGGTAAAATCAGTAATCGAACAAGATTAATAGATTTTTTTAAAGAAGCAATTGTTGAAGAAAGTATAGCTATGCTAGAGAAATTAGGTGAAGGTGATACTCTACCCTCAAAAGAGGAATATAAGCAACAAACTTATACTCTGAGAAAGTTTCAGCAAATACTAAAAGTGTTAGAAAATTCTCAATATTCTTATCTACAAAGAGTTACTTAAAGTTATCGTTAACTTTTGGTGGTGATAAATAATGGTGCGTTATATTAACGCACCTTAACACTAATATCCAAGAATAACCCCATCCTGTAAATCCTTAAATCCTGGACATCCTGATTCTGACAATATGCTATAATCTACCTAATGATTTCAAAGAAAAATCAATGCTACAAATCAATAAAAACAAGGAGTTGTGAATAATGAAAGTGAAAAAGGAAGAACTTAAAGCCATGATTCTCCAATTTCCTGTAGAAGAAATTAATGAATTAATTGCAGAAATTAGAAAAACTTTGGAAATGAGAGAGTTTATGAAATTAGCAGAAACAGGATTTACAGAGTGGAATGATCCAGAAGAGGATATTTATAATGATGGAACCGAATATTCATGAAATTTGGTTAGTTTCCTTTCCATTTAGCGATTTAAGCAGTAATAAACTTAGACCTGCTTTAGTTATTGCTATTCACAGAGAAGAAGTAATTATTTTGAGGATTTTCTCAAAAATACCTGATGGTAATTTACGAGATACTTGGGTTTTAGTTTCTGATAAAGACGATGATTTTCAGGAAACTGGTCTGAAAAAAAGCTCAATAATTAGGAGTGATAAAATAGCAACTGTGAATCAATCTGTTTTTCAGAAAAAATTAGGTATCTTATCACCAATGTTGATAGAAAAATTAAATTTAGCTTTGACAATCTCTCTTAATTTAGGTAATTAAAGGTTAATTAAAAGATTGATTCCTTAACCTTTCATCCCCAAAAATAACCCCATCCTGTAAATCCTTAAATCCTAGACATCCTGATTCTGACAATATGCTATAATTAGTCAACCAAAATATATAAAGTAACATCAATAATGACCACAAACATCCACTTTCAAGCAAAAGTAAATCACGGGAAAATCGAAATTCCCCTGAAATATCAAGAAGAAATAAACAGCGCGGAAATAGTCGAAATTGTGATTTTACAACCTATCCCCAAAAAGAAACAATTCCCAGCAACAGGAATAATTAGTAACTTAACTGCAAACCCCATCAAAATTGCTAATTTTCAACCACTGACAAGAGAAGAAGCAAATGAACGGTGGTAAAATGACAAAATACTTTATTGATTCCAATATTTGGCTTGATCGTTTTATCTTAAATAGTAGTGATTCCAACGCCATAAAAAAAGACTTTTTCAGTAAACCCTATTGAGTTAGATCCCAGACTTCTGGAAAAAGCCAGGGATCTGATGATAGTCGAAAGTTGTCTAGGAATTAACAGAAATCAACCAAACCAGTTAGAAGGTTGAAAACCTGGTTGAATTGTTTCACAAAGGTGTTGACTAATAAACTCTGCTTTTGCTTGCATGATTGAAAAAATCCCTTGGTGAATCAAGTTTTGTAGATGTAATTTTTGTTCTAAAGGATTACGGGATAACTTGTGATTGAAAAAACTCTCTTTGGGATTTTCAGCTAATAATATTTGAGTCTCAGAAACTCGACTATCAACACCAGGAAGACGATCAATTACAAAAGAAATTAGCTCTTGACGTAAATCAGGAACTGCAAAAACCTGTTGATAAGGTTGGTAGGGGTATGTATGCAAAACACTTTCAATTTCACTAATAACAGATTGCTGTGTTAACTTAACTACGGTTTTCATTTGTTCTTATCTCCTTTTCCATGCAAATAAATGATTGGTGCAACAAAACATTTATCTCAATAGCAATTTGGTAATGATAAGCAGTGATCACCCTTTCCCACACCATACCCGACACCCCCAATTCAAGATTTAATCTTGGCAAGATATCAGATGATTCAAAGTTGATGATATTTAGTTGTAATTTATACCTATTTAAAGATGTTATTTTCAAATAGGAATCCAGCTACTGCTTAATTACCGATGTTAGAGCTATACAAATATAATTATTTCATATTTACGCTATTTTGGTGAAAAACTACACAAAACGCAGCATAAACTATTAGGGATCAATTTTATTTACCTTTATTTACAAAAAATTTTGTTAATTATGCTTAACCTGAAAGTAAAGTTAAACTCACAATAAGATTTACATTACCTCTGATATTATTTCTATATGAAGCTGCTCCTAATTATGCCCCCGTCTGTGGGCTTATTTTGTCTTTCCCCAGAATTATATTCTGAGGGAAAAATTAAAGTGTAATTTACATATTAAAAAAATCTTAAAAAGTCCACATCTTCCATCAATAGATGTTGCAGTTGCTGATCAATTTCAGCAGCAGCAGCTAATCCCGAAACCATTGCTCCTTCTACCAAATTTCCGCCACACCAATCACCACAACAAACTAAAGGTAAAGGAGTATTGGCAGATAAACAAGGTATATCTAAAGGAGTACGAGGAAAAGCATAACGCCAACGATGTACTTGCATCCATTGAGGATTTTCTAACCAGGGAAGTGCTAAATTTTCTGCTGCTTTTTGCAACATATCATTACCAACAGGTTGTAAATCTTGGGTTTCTAGATGTTGTTGAGCGAACTTGGCGCTACTTTGTAACACAAAATGCGGTGGTTGTGATTGGGGACGCTTGCTACTATCGAATCCAATCCATGCTAAATCAGCATGATCATTAAAAGTTAAAGCTTTCCAATGGGGTAAGGGTTGAGAGTTGGGGGAAAATCCCGCCATGACACTAATACAAGGGTAAAACTCAACAGAATGCAAACTATCGAAAAAATCAGCACCCAATAAACTTTTACCCAAAGGCGCTAATAAATCTCCAGCTTGGGGTGCAGGAATAGCAACTATTAAACCCTTGGCGTTTAATTGTTCATTATTGTCTAAAGTAAGACACCAAGCATTTTCTTTGGTAAGATTAATCTTGATCACACGCTGATTAAATAAAATCTCTAAACCAGGAGTGAGAAATTTAGCAATACTGCTCATTCCCTCTGGTGCAACATAACGCGGACTACAGTTTGCTGGTTGAGATATACCTTCAGTGATGGAAAATTCATAAACTATATCTGTCCAGATTTTCAGAATTTGCCGATTTTGCAATAAATCCACAAATTTACTGAATAATTCACCCTTAGGTTTTAGATAACAAGCACCATGATCAGCCCAAGTTCCCTGTAAACGCCGAGTAGCAACCCTTCCCCCCACACCACGAGATTTTTCCACCACTAAAACCCCATAACCAGCTTGACGTAACCGCTGGGCGCAAACTAAACCAGATATACCCGCACCAATAACCGCAATATCAGTAAGATGAGAATTTGACATATTTCACAATTCAACCTTGACAATAACTATTAAAAGCTAATAGTAGAATAGGGTACAGACTAGCAGCATGGAAGGGAGGATGGGAAATTGGATGAACTAAGGGCGGTACTAGAGTTAGCCACCGAAGAAGAACTACAAGACTTAACAGCTATTCTGTTTAGTCGCAAATTTAATCCCCTAGATTATGTTCACACACCCGAACCCATCGTAGTGCAAAGCCAAGATCGTCAAGCTTGGTTAGATGCAATAGAAAACCGCTTTCGCTTTTTAGCGGCTGATGGGATCACGGTATTACGGGGGCGCACTGATCAAGTAACTTACCGACAAGCATTAATTCAAGTATGTAAATATTTGAAAATTCCTTATTATGACGATTTAGCAACCATTGATTTAGAAGCAGAGGTATTTTTGCATCTTTTAGGAAAGGTGTGGAAAAAATTGCCAAAACAAGAACAACAAAAAATTGCCACTAAAATACAACGTCAGTTATTATCATCAGAGGAGCAAAAACCATTACCTCTGTCATTACAAAAAGATCCTTTAGGATTAATTTTCAAAGGTGGTAGTGCTTTAGCTGTAACTTCCGTGATTCAGCCTTATGTACTTCAACAAATTGCCCGTCAATTTGCCATTCATTTAGCTACCTATCAAGTAGCCAAAGAAGCCGCAATTACAGGTACACAAGTAGCCAGCAAACAGTTTCAAAGCTATGTCACAGCACAAATGGCGCGAAGGGGAATGACTGTAAGTGCAGCCCGATATAGTGCAGTTCGCACAGTATTTGCTGTTGTCGGACCAATGATGTGGGCTTGGTTTTTTGCTGATTTAGGTTGGAGAGCGATCGCTACTAACTATGGTCGCATTATTCCTACTATTTTCACCCTCGCGCAAATTCGTCTCACCCGTGCAGAATGTTGGGAGTTAGCTTGAACAAGGCTTTTTATCATCCTGATTCTAGTTTGCAACCTGCGTGGAACAGTCTTCAATTTGGGTTGCTTGTTTTCCCTGTCAATCCATTTTTGGGGGCTGTAACTATTTGTTTGGCAGCATTAATAACTTGGGCGAAAAAATACCGCACCATTAGCCAAAAACCCCTGCACAAAGGATTTGCAATTTTAAGTTTATTGTTGTTGATCACTACCGGGTTTGCCTCTCATAAATTAGAGGCTTTCCTGGGTTTATTCAACTTCTTACCTTATTTTTTCGTATTTGCCGGATTAACATCCCTAATTCAAACACCTGCTCAATTACGGCGAATATCTGGGATTATGATCATAGGTTCTTTACCTGTGGTAATTATCGGTTTTGGACAATTATTTTTAGGTTGGAGTTTTAAAATACAATTTCTTTGGGTGTTAATAGATTTGACAATTGCCCCTGGAGGAGATCCACCCGGACGCATGGCTTCTGTGTTCATGCACGCCAATACTTTAGCCGCTTATTTGGTGACAATTTTTATTTTGGGTTTGGGTTTATGGCTAGACAATTATCAAAAACTCCAACAAAAAATCCCACAGAAAATCACAACTAATTACCATCCCATTATTTTCTTAACAATAACAGTAATTGCGAATTTTATAGCTTTGATTTTAACCAACTCTAGAAATGCTTGGGGAATAGCGATTATTACCTGTTTAGCTTATGCTTTATATCAAGGTTGGCGGTTAGTTGTCGCTGGTTTTTTGAGTATTGCCACTAGCATATTGTTAGCAGCTTTTGCACCAGAAGCGATCGCTCAATTTTTCCGTCGTTTCGTTCCTTATTTTATCTGGGCGCGATTAAATGATCAAATGTTCCCTGATCGACCAGTAGCATTAATGCGAAAAACTCAATGGGAATTTGCTTGGAATTTAACACAACAACATCCCTTTACAGGTTGGGGTTTACGCAGTTTTAGCGGACTTTATAAAACCAAAATGCAAATTGATCCTGGTCATCCCCATAACTTATTTTTAATGTTATCAGCAGAAACCGGTTTAATCACCACTTTGTTATTTTGTGGGTTACTAATTTGGATTTTAATTACTGCTAGTAAAACTCTATGGAAATCAAAATCGTTAGAACCAGAAAACAGAATCATCTTTTTTAGTTATTTATTAGCCTTTATCGGTTGGATAATATTTAATACAGTCGATGTCACAACATTTGATTTACGGTTAAGTACATTATTTTGGGTATTTTTAGCTGCCCTATGCGGTGTATGTTATCAGTATAAGTCACGTCATCATACCAATTCTATGTGAGGTGGCGCTATATTTCCGTAGGGGCAATTCATGAATTGCCCCTACCATGTATAATTTGTTGTAATTTGAAAACAATCGTTACAATACTTAATTTAATCGTGTAAATATTTACAATTAATATATTGACCATATAAGCATAGTCAGCATATATTATTTCCAGGGTATTATTTATCTCAGGGGATCATTTAGCGACTAACGTGATTTTGTCTGAGTTTACTCAGAGGGTAAGAGATATTTACTTTTATTACAGCTATTTTCAGGTAAATAAACCACATTTTGATTTAGGTTTCGCGTCAACAATGTAGGCGCGTTCGCGAAGCGTGCTGGAAGCATCAGCATTCGGACAATTAATTATCGGTTTTTACCTAAGACTATCATCCGAATGCTTCGCCCTGACTGTGGTCTAAAGACATGAAAACTGCTGCAATGAGCTATTATGTTCATCAATTTATTATCCAATTGCATTGCGTGTAGACGGAATGTATTGGTTTAGCTGCTGATTTTTCATCAGATACAAATTTAGAAATTGGGGATACGATAATCAATTAATTCCTAATATCGAAATTATACCACAATCTCAACTACAAGCTGATGGGGCTTTTGGCAACAATACCATTTATCTTTCCCAAGATTTAGTTAACCCTAAAAATTCTAATTCCAGTCAAGCTGTCAATGTTCTATTAGAAGAAATAGGACATTATATAGATGATAAAATCAATATTCAAGATGCAGTTGGAGATGAAGGAGAATTGTTTGCTTATCTAGTGCAAAATCAAGTTTTAGCACCAGAAGTAATAGCAGCATTAAAAGCAGAAAACGATCATAGTTTTCTTGAGTTAAGAGGTGAAAAATTTGCAGTAGAACACGCAGAAACACCAGGAATATTCTTAGTAGATAACACAGGGAAAATCTCAATTAACTTCCTAGCCGATGCGGGTAGTTATCGTAGTGAAATGGCTATATTTAGTCTGCAAGGAATAGATAATTTCACACCAGGTTCAGGTGATTATATCAAAGAAGCAGCCCGTCGAGCTTTAAGTAATTCCCCATTGGGATACATAGTTATTATCGATCCCAACGAAGGCGCGAAATTTACAGGAGAACTGGGAGAGAATAATCAAAATGAAGGAAATTATAGCGGTATAAAAACATTCGATTTTACACCAGGATCGCAAATAGCAATGATGTTAGTTCCGCAAGGAACTGTGCAACAAGTATTTGATAATCCCAACGTCGGCAATAATCAACGTCCCTTATTTTCCATTGCTGCGGCTAATCCCAATAACGCCACACAAATGGGACAATTAGTACCAGGTACTTTCGGATGGGAAGATATCCGAGTTGACCAAAATACAGATGCAGATTATAACGATATCATCTTTCAAATTAAAGGTGCAACAGGAACAACAACAGAAGTCGGCCAATTATTTGCGGTGGGTAAAGATTGGCGAAATCTTCCCCTTGGTCAAGAAATTATTACCTTTGCAAGTATAGGTTTAATAGCTAAATTAGCTCAAGATACAGGCATTGTAGATAGTGTTACCAATAATCCTGAAATTGTTGGTTCTTTAAACAATGCTAGTAACATCAGCAAGTTACAAGCTAGATTGGGTGGTAGTAATTTTGCTGATATATTATCAGAATTAAAACCCGATGGAAATTTTGTTTTAAATAAAAATAAATTAGCACAAATCAATGGTGGTCAACTAGCGGATGGTGAATATCAATTAACTTTACGTGCAGAAAATCAAGGAGGTAATGTAGATGAATTTTTAGTTAAATTTACCTTAGATAACACCAAACCAGGAATACCCACAGAAATAGGGTTAAAAAATGATAGTGATACAGTCACCAATCAAAATACACCAACTATCACAGGTAAAGGTGAAACTGGTGCATTAATAGAAATATTGGATGGACAAAATAAATTAGGACAAACCATAGTTGTTAATGGTTTTTGGGAAATTACCACATCTCAAATTACCGATGGATTGAAAAATTTAACTATCACAGCAACGGATATTGCCGGTAATAAGAGTGATGCTGGTACTAAAGAATTTACCATTGATTCAGCCTTACCACAAATTAATATTACCAATCCTCAAGCTAATGCACAACTAACTACAGGTGCAAGATTGCAAGGTACTGTAAATGGTACAGGTTCAATAATAGATAAATTAACTTATCGTTTTGGTGATGGTAGTGAAATTAATGTACCAGTAAATGCCCAAGGTGCATTTGATGTAGAATTGAATTTAACAGGTTTATCATCAGGACAACAAAACCTGATTATTAAAGCCATAGATTTAGCCGGAAATAGCACAGAAACAACGCAAATCGTGGTGATTACTCAATCAACACCAGACACAACAGCACCATTAATTACTGCTAGTCTTAATAATGATACAGGCATCAACACCGATGGTATCACTTTCGATTCTACCATCACAGGAACAGTCACAGATAGCAGTGAAATCACAACATTCCAAGCCAAGTTAAATTCTGGCAACTTTGTAGATGTTTTAGCTAAGTTGCAAAATGGTAATTTTACTTTAGATACAGCCACATTAACTCAAATTAATGGTGGACAATTACCAGATGGGACTTATCAACTAACACTCAAAGCAGAAGACAAGTTTGGTAATGTTTCTAGCGAAGTGAAATTAGACTTTACCCTGGATATCACTGCACCACAAACACCAGGATTCATGTTAGATACAATCCTTGATTCTGCTCCCATTGGTGATTCTCGGACAACATTTACCAATGTCAAACTCATAGGACAAACAGAAGCAAACACCACCGTTAAATTACAAGGAATAGGAACATCAATTACAACTGATGCTACTGGTAAATTTAATTTTACTAACGTGGAACTAGCATTAGGCGATAATTCCTTCACTGTTAATGCACAAGATATAGCAGGAAACACCAGCACCTTTACCACAATTATTAAACGAGTTGAGCAAGATAACGGTGATGTAGTATTAGATTGGAACGCCACGCTGTTAAATGCCATTTATGAAGATAAGACAACACCACCAGTAGCTTCTCGCAATATGGCCATCACCCAAACTGCGGTTTTTGATGCTATAAATACAATTACTGGAACTTACAAAAACTATCACTTCACAGGTACAGCGCCAACAATTGTATCAGCAGAAGCCGCAGCAGCAAGCGCCGCACATCAGGTTTTAATTAATCTCTATCCTGGACAAAAATCCTATTTTGATAATGCTTTAACCGCTTCCTTAGCAGAAATTACCGACGGTACAGCAGAAGATAATGGTGTGACATTTGGACGCACTGTAGCCGATGCTATTTTAACTTTCAGAAGTGGAGATGGGTCTAGTAGTACTATTACCTATACACCAGGAACTAACCCCGGACAATGGCAACCAACGTCCCCAGGATTTGCTTCTGCTTTATTACCGCAATGGGGACAAGTGACACCATTTGCGTTAACCAGTGGTGATCAATTCCGTCCTGATGGTACACCAGCTTTAAACAGTGCTGAATATACCACAGAATTTAATCAAGTTAAAGATTTAGGTAGTAAAAATAGCACTAATCGCACGACGGAACAAACACAAATTGCTAAATTCTGGGCTGATGGTTCTGGTACATTTACACCGCCTGGACATTGGAATCAAATCGCCCAAAATGTCGCTGCAACTAAAGGTAATTCTTTAGTAGATAATGCCCGGTTATTTGCATTATTAGATATTTCCTTAGCTGATGCAGGAATTGCCGCTTGGGATGCGAAATATAATTATAATTTCTGGCGACCAATTACCGCTATTCAAAATGCAGATAGTGATGGAAATGCTGATACTATTGCTGATGCTAGTTGGACACCTTTATTAACTACTCCACCTTTCCCTGAATATGTTTCTGGACATAGTACCTTTAGTGGTGCGGCGGAAACTATCTTAACAGGATTGTTGGGTAATAATGTTAGTTTTACCACTAATTCTTTAGGAACTCCTGGTATTTATCGTACCTTCAGTAACTTTACAAATGCAGCTAATGAAGCAGGAATTAGTCGCATTTATGGAGGTATTCATTTTAATTCGGCTAATGTGGAAGGTTTAGCAACTGGTAGAAGTGTGGGTAATTATGTTCTGGAGAATTTGTTAGCACCTAAAGATAACATACCTCCCACTGTTGCTATTTCTAGCACTCCATCAACAGCGACATCTTTTGTAGAATTAACCTTTAATGAACCAGTACAAGATAGTTCATTTACAGCAGATAAATACAGCTTGGTGATTTCTGGTGGTGTTAATGATGGTCAAGCTGTGACGATTAGTTCAGTAGAAAAACTCAGTTCTACCTTAGTTAGATTAAATTTAGCAGCAGCTTTTACTACAGGAAATTATAAATTAACTGTTGCTTCAGGTCTTACTGATATAGCTGGAAATGCCACCACAACAGCACAGAATTTTGATTTGAATATTGCGGCTGCACCCCTAGAAATTTCTCCTAATAATGGGGAAGAGATGGTAGGGTTAAATCGGGAAACAGTGGTGAGATTTGGTAAGAAAATAGATCCCACAACTGTTAAAGATGATAGTTTCTATCTCATAGCTAATGGTCAAAGAATTGCTGGAAATATCAAAGTTTCCAGTACAGAAGAATTTGCTACTTTCTTCTATGCAAATCCCTTACCAGCTTCTACAGAAGTGCGGGTAGTTGTTGATGGTAGTAAGATAATTGGCCGTGATGGTGTGGCCATTGATGGAAATTTAGATGGTGTTGCTGGTGGTATAGCTACAGCCGACTTTACCACACTTCCCATTACTCGCATTCCTGGAACAGATGTTTGGGGTTATGTGTATGATTCCTACAACAAAAATCCCGATGGTTCTAATATTCCTATCAAGGGTGTAACTATTCGTTTGGATGCTTTACCAAATGTGTTTGCTGTCACTGATGATAAGGGTTATTTCATTCTTGAAGATGTACCTGCACCAGACTTTTATGTTTACATTGATGGTTCAACCGCTACAGGTGCGCCGGCTGCTACTCAGTATGCTAGTTTAGGTAAGCCTTTCCACAGCGTACCAGGACAGTCTACGCAGTTGTTTATGGATGGTCTGCCATTTGATGTATATTTACCACCAATGGCGGCTAGTGATGTTAAACCATTATCTACTACGGAAGATACTCAAGTTGGATTTGGGGAAGTTTCTCAGGCATTTTTACAGCAGTTATTCCCTGATGTTGATCCTGATGTGTGGACACAGGTACAGGTGACGTTTGTTGCAGGTTCGGCTCAGGATGATGCAGGTAATGTAGCTACTCAGGCGATGATTATACCTGTAGATCCGCAGCGTTTACCAGCACCGTTACCTCCAGGTGTAGATCCACAGTTGGTGATTTCTATTCAAGCTGGTGGTGCAAATGGGTTTAATAGAGAAGCAGATGGTGGGGCGACTAATTTTGATGTACCTGCACCGATACAGTTCCCCAATTTGGAGGGGTTGAAACCGGGTGAGAAGAGTTTGTTCTGGTCTTTTGACCATGATGCTGGTAAGTGGATTGTAATTGGTACGGGTACGGTTAGTGAGGATGGGTTGACGATTAAATCTGATCCTGGGGTTGGGGTTTTAGCGCCGGGGTGGCATTTTGTGAATCCTGGTACACCAACAAATGGTCCAACAAAACCAGATAAACCAGATGATTGTGATCCAGATGTATTTACTATTGAGAATGCAATTGATTTATTTGAACAAGTTACTAAATGTACGGCAGGATTCTTTAAAATACAAGGATTGATTGCAAAAGTATTTGAGATTGCTTCAGAAGCAAAGTCTCTAATTGGTAGTGCTGACAAACTATTAAAAGGATTGGAAGACGGTAGTTTAAATGCCAGTGATGTACAAGCATTATTTCAAAGCATCAACTCTACTAAGAAAATTCTCAAATCCACCTTTGATGGGATTAAAGATCAAAATCCATTAGGAAAAGCCCTTGCTATTTCTAAATGTTTAGAAAATCTACTTGGTTTTAGTGCTAGTGTTTGCGGCAAAATTACAGAACAGGATAGTGGATGTAACACTATTGCCGTGAAAACTGTCTGCAATGGGTTGGATTTAGCTAAATCAACTTTAGGTAAGGTGAATTCTCTGATTGAAAAAGCGGAAGAAGGATTGAAAGAAAGTTTATTTGCTCTCGCCTGTGGCACAATTGATCAAATCGCTTCTTTGCTAGGATTTGCAGCACAAAATGAAGGAGCAAGAATAGGAGTTAATAGCATCAATATTCAAGCAGAATCAGATACCGTATCACCAGAAACACTAGAAGAACTTAAAACTCTAGTTCCCAAGTTAATTGGGGAAATGGAAGGGTTTTTAGTTAACGCAGAAGCCGGCGCAGAAATGGGTGAAATTTTAGAAGATGTAGGACAACAAATTGGAGACTTAGAACCTAGCGTTGGTCAAATGGCAGGTGAATTACTTGATTATCCTGCCAATGCTTATTATTTAATAGAGTATGGCAATTTTGCTTCAAGAGGAAGAACTGATGCAAATGGTCAATTCGATACTATTTTAGCTCCCAATACCGAATTTAAATTATCAATTTATGATGCCCAAAGTGGCAGAATCGCTACATATACGGGCAAGACTACTGCATCTGGTTTTGCTACTGAAATTCCTGCTCTTGCCTATGTAACAACAGAAGGCATTGCTAAAGTTTATCAACAACAAGGAATAGACTTACCAGAAGACCTCATCAATGAACTTTCGGATGCTGATTTATATGGGCTTCCTGACAGTGACAATGATGGATTGGTTGATGAAGCAGAAAATATTATCGGCACAACTGCTAACAAAAAAGACACAGACAACGATGGCATTAATGATTTAGCAGAAATTCAACAAGGATTAGATCCTCTTGGTGGCCAAGCTTTCCCCACAGGAATTATCTCCTCTCTCCCCCTATTTGGTGAAGCTAAAGCAATAACAGTTACAGGATCAACCACTAATACACAAAATCAAACCGCTTATGTGGCCACAGGTTCTTATGGATTAGCTATTGTTAACGCCTCTCAATTCAATAACCCCATCATCCTCGGTCAACTTGATTTACCAGGAGGTGACGCTACAGACGTTGCAGTGGATACCAACTTGCAAATTGCAGCAGTGGCCAGCAATAATGGCGGTTTACAACTGGTAGATGTATCTGACCCCATGCTTCCTGTCCTTAAACAAACCATCAATATCAACGCCAGTCAAGTTGAAGTTGTAGATGGAATTGCCTATGCTACTGTTGGCACATCTTTACGCGCTGTTGACTTACTCAGTGGAGAACAAATCCAACAAGTAACATTACCTGGTTCAGGAACAGTTACAGGTTTAGCACGAGATGGCTCCTATCTCTATGGTTTCATCAGTGGCCCCGATATTTTCTTCACTGTTGATATTAGCAACTCCGCCGCCGTAACCCTCAAAGGGCAGCTAACAGTTTCCATTGCTTCCACTGATGTGGGCGTATTTGCTGGTAATGGAGTCGCTTATCTTGCAGGTAGTGGAATGCGGACAATTGATATTTCTAATCCTGCTAATCCCACTTTAATTAGTGATTCAGATTTATTTTTCACGGCTCGTAACATAGCTCTTAATGGCTCAGGATTAGCTTTAATTGCGTCAGAGGATCAGGGCATTGGAGTTTATGACATTATTGATCCGCAAAATACAAATAATGTAGTCTTCTCTATTGACACTCCTGGCTTTACCTATGGTGTAGCCTTAGCGTCTGGTATTGCCTATGTTGCCGACGGTACTGGTGGTTTACAGGTTATCAACTATCTACCCTTCGATAATAAAGGTGTTGCTCCTACCGTTATGATTACCAGTCCTGTAGTTGACTTAGACCCCAATCAGGCGGGTATTCAAATTACAGAAGGTGGTTCTATTTCCATTCAAGCTAATGTCACCGATGATGTTCAAGTCCGTAATGTCGAATTATTAGTCAATGGGCAAGTCGTCAGCAATGATCTTTCCTTCCCCTTTGACTTAAATGCGATCGCGCTGAGTAATGATCCCAACGCACCAGTCGTTAACGTACAAACACGAGTGACAGATACAGGTGGCAATACCAGCCTTTCCAATATTCTGACCTTCGATCTGGTTCCCGACACCATTGCGCCTAGTATTGACAGTTTCTCTGCCAATATGCGTACTGCGACTATTCGTTTCTCAGAAGCCTTAGACACAACTAAGATTACTGCCGCTAACTTTACTTTGATCAATAGCTCTAATCAGACAAGTGTGCCTGAAAATATTCAATTCCGAGACGGCGATCGCACCATTCAACTTACCTATCCCGTCTTGGCAGTGGGGAATTATCAGTTAGTTATTGATGCCGCTCAATTAAGCGATCGCGCAGGTAATGCCCTCGGAGTTGAAGATGTCATTAAAACCTTTGATATTACCCCAGAATTAATTTTCACCGCTCCTCAATCTGGTTTTGTCGGCTTTTCTGGAACTCCCGTTCTGATTACAACCTTTGAAATTGCCCCCAACACGACCCTACCGACTCAAATTCAGGATATTGAGATTAGCTTTGTTATGGATGATGGTGACAGCGCACCAGGAGATTTTGATTTCAATGATCTAACCCTCTATCTGGACGACATCAATACGGGCATTATCTTAAATGGTTGGCCAAATGATGCCAGTGATTTCAGAAATACAGTTTCAGGAACGCCTCTGAATGGAGATGCAATTCTAGCAGCCCTTCAAGCGGATGGTAAATTAATTGCCACTTTTAGTGATGCTGATCCTGATGATAATTTCTGGGATTTAAGTGGTGGTTTCGATGCGACCCTGAAAATTAAGTAAAGTTATCTTATCCCAAATAAGGTTTGGACTTAAATGAATAAAAAGAGTCTCAGAGGTCTAGGTTTATTAACAGTAATGCTATATTTAGCTACTAGTTGCGGTCTGAGTAATTCTCCCATTACGCAGAATCGAGGGTCAGAACGTACTCTTAATTTTCCGACTAATCGTTCTTTAGGTAAACTCTATATCCTATAAGAAAATCTTCATTTTTTGAGCGGTTCAGGTGAGGAAGAAAAAGGAGAAGCACAAGGTAGGGTTCCTGTTGTCGTACCAGAAGGGTGGTTACTAGAATTACGGATAAGTCCCGAAGCCTCTACTGATCTTTCAAGCCTTTCAAGCCTTTCGACTCTTAACCCAAATGATTTACAGGCAATATCTTTATACAATACCCAAGTAACAGATGAAGGACTAAGCCATCTTCAACAATTATCAGGGTTAAAAAGCCTTGATCTTTCTAACACCCAAATTACTGGCACTGGGCTCGCTTACTTCAAGGGACTTTCTGGATTAAAAGCGTTGAATCTAACCTTCACAAGCGTTACCGATTCAGGCCTAGCTAACCTTAAAAAAATCCCTAATCTTCAATCATTGAATCTTTCTAAAACAAAAATTAGTGATGGCGCATTGGGCTACGTTAAAGAACTACCACAATTGGAAAATCTGGAACTTTATTATACCAATGTCAGTGATGCTGGTCTTCAGCAGATTCAACAACTTACTCAACTTCAATCTCTCAATATTGGATGGACTCAGGTAACAGATGCTGGACTATCTTATTTGGTTGGACTAACACAATTGAGGAAATTAAATTTAGATTCAACCAAAATTTCTGATGTTGGACTTGAGAAACTGGAGGCACTCAGCAATCTTCAAAGTCTAAGTTTAAATGACACAAATATTACCGAAAATGGCTTTAAAAAATTAAGTCAATATATCTCACCTTGCAATATTGATACTAATACAATTGATAAAAAAAGACTTTTTCCTTCTTGTTATGCACCATAGTGCGATCGCTTTTGGGGTGTGGGAGTGCGATCGCTTTTTGAGGATGTGGGGGGCGATCGCTTTTTGGGGATGTGGGAGGGCGATCGCTGTTACAATTAAAGAGATTTTGGAGGGTATGAAGCGATGATAGTTACAGCAATTAGACCCGTAACAATCGAAGAGTTTTTGCAATTACCAGAAACAGAACCTGCTTCCGAATTTATTAATGGACAGATCATACAAAAACCGATGCCTCAAGGGGAACATAGTCAACTTCAGATTGACCTCTGCGAAAGAATTAATCAAATTGCCAAACCTCAAAAAATCGCCAAAGCCTTTCCCGAACTACGCTGTGTTTTTGGTGGATTAGCGATCGTTCCTGACATAGCTGTATTTCGTTGGGAGCGAATTCCTCGATTGTCGTCAGGACGGATTGCCAATCGTTTTGAAATTTATCCCGATTGGGCGATTGAAATTCTCTCGCCCGATCAAAAATATAAACAAGTCCTAGCCAAACTATTACACTGTGCCGAGTATGGGACGGAATTGGGATGGTTGCTAGATGCTGAAGATGAAAGCATTTTAGTTGTAGATAGCGATCGCCGAGTGAGGGAATTTAAAAATAGTGATCGTCTGCCTGTTCTTACAGGGATTTCATTAGAGCTAAACGTTCAAGAAGTCTTTAGCTGGTTGATTTTTTGACAGGATTGCTTTTGGGGATGTGGGGAGGGCGATCGCTTTTTGGGATGTGGGAGGGCGATCACTTTTTGGGATGTGGGGAGGGCGATCGCGAAGCACGACCTAAAAATCATTTGCTAAAATAGAAGTAACTTAAAGTTACAGGAAAAACAAATAAATGATCACTTTAGAAATGGCGATCGCTAAAATTAAACAATTACCTCTTGAACAGCGCAATGAAGTAATTAAATTTATCGAGTTCTTAGAATTTAAAGCAGGAAACATTGATCTTGCTTCCCAAGAAACAAAAACTACAAAAAATTACCCACTGAGAGGAAAACCTATTACCATTGCTAATGATTTTGATGAACCTTTGCCGGAACTTTGGGAAGCATTAGCAGAATGATTTTACTAGATACCCATATTTGGCTATGGTTACTTCACGATCCTAGTCAATTATCACAAGCAGCACAAGCAGCTATTGAAAGTGAAGAATCTCAAAATGGCTTATTAGTTTCCGCTATTTCTGTTTGGGAAGTAGCAGTTAAATCTAGTGTCGGTAAATTAGTTTTGCCTTTACCCATTGATGAATGGTATCAGTTAGCGCAAACTCATTCAGGTATAATCATAAAACCTTTATCACCCATAGATGCAATTGCCAGTACACAGTTACCAGACAATTTTCACAAAGATCCAGCAGACAGAATTTTAGTTGCTATTGCTAGACGTTATGAAATTCCCCTTGTTACCTGTGATGCCAAAATTTTAAATTATCCCCATGTAAAAACGATTTGGTAAATATGCGATCGCTTTTGTGGATGTGAGGAGTGCGATCGCTGTTTGGGATGTGGAGGAAGTACGATCGCTTTTGGGATGTGGGAGTGCGATCGCTGTTTGGGGATGTGAAGGGGTGATCGCTTTTTGGGGTGTGGGAGTGCGATCGCTGTTTGGGGATGTGAAGGGGTGATCGCTTTTTGGGGATGTGGAGAATCGAGAACTAATCATCTCTATTTCCACGAGTTAAATAACGGACTTCCTCCAATAAAATATTAAATCGCTGATCGCTTTCAGCTTGTCTTTGTTTGATCAATTCCATTTCACGCTGATTTTGAGCAGCTACTTGTAGCAATGCTTGAGCCGTTACTCTCAACCCATCTATGCTATCTTTAACTTCAGTTATACTTTCCCTAACTTCAGTTATACTTTCTCGCAACTCAGTCACACTGGAAGCCAAATCATCAAGCATTTCATCATTCCACCGTTGTACAGTCATAGTATGTTCTTAATATTGCAATTAAACTAATATTCTAATTATACCAAAGATATCGCTTGTTTGGGAATGTGAGAGGGCGATCGCTGTTTGAGGATGTGGGAGTGCGATAGCGAAGCGCTCCGTAGGAATCGCTTTTGGGATGTGGGATGCAATCGCTTTTTGAGAATGTGGAGGAGTGCGATCGCTTTTGGGATGTGAGAGGGTGTTTGAAAAGTTTTGGATCGTGATTTTAGGCACTTCATGATCCCCCCTAACCCCCCTTAAAAAGGGGGGAACTAGAGTCAAAGTCCCCCTTTTCAAGGGGAATTTAGGGGGATCTAGAAATAGTTGATACACCATCAGCGACTTTTAAAACATCCTCTGATGCTTTCAGGAATGGTAAAGGAAATAAACTGAGGTATAATAGAACTAACAAGCAAATAAAGACTAGGAAAATAGATATGATTACAGTAGAATTTCAAACCACTATTGAAAATGGGATGATCAAAATTCCCGAACAGTACCAACAACAGTTAAAACAACCCAATATAGTTAAAGTCACTCTTCAACAAGACACTTCTGAACAGTCTGGAAATTACCTCCAATATTTATTAGAACATCCGTTAAATATAGAAAAATTAACTCCAATGAAACGAGAAGAAATTTACGAAAACGAATAAAAAAATGACATTTTTAGATTCAAATATCTGGATATATGCACTTAATCAGAGTCAAGATATCCGAAAACATCAAATTGCTAACCATCTAGCCACACAAACAGGACTTTATTTAAGTACCCAGGTAATCAATGAAGTTTGTGTAAACTTAATCAAAAAAGGAAATTTTTCTGAAAATCAAATTCAAAATCTTATTCAAGGTTTTTATCAAATTCATCATATCATTGAACTTGATTTGAATATATTGTTAACAGCATCCACATTAAGAACAAAATATTTATTCTCATTTTGGGATAGTTTAATTATCGCCAGCGCACTATCAGTTAATATGAATCAACTCTATTCAGAGGATATGCAACACGGTTTTACAGTGGAAGGATTACAAATTATTAATCCTTTTCTCTAAGCGATCGCTTTTTGGGATGTGGGAGGGCGATCGCGAAGCACGACCTAAAAATCATTTGCTAAAATAGAAGTAACTTAAAGTTACAGGAAAAACAAATAAATGATCACTTTAGAAATGGCGATCGCTAAAATTAAACAATTACCTCTTGAACAGCGCAATGAAGTAATTAAATTTATCGAGTTCTTAGAATTTAAAGCAGGAAACATTAGACATGATATAATACAAAAATAAATCATTTTATAAGTATTTAATAATGATTGAAAGTTTATATCTTGATACCAGTGTTATTGGCTATCTTACAATTAGACCAAGCACTAATCTAATTACTGCTTCAAATTCAGTAATTACACAAAATTGGTGGGATACTCGTCGGCAAAATTTTACTCTATATATCTCGGAAGTAGTTTTAGAAGAATTAGCGAGAGGAGATCAAGAAATAGCTACTAAAAGACTAGAGCTAATAAGTGAATTACCATTATTAGCAATCAATGAAGCAGTGGAAGAATTAGCCCAGCAATTTCTGATCAAAAGCAATCTTCCTCCTAAAGCATCTGATGATGCTTTGCATATTGCCTTAGCCACTGTTTATAAAGTAGATTATTTGTTAACATGGAACTGTAAACATATCGCTAACGCACAAATCCAGAAAAAACTCTCACAAATTAGTATTCAATCTGGATATGAACTACCAACAATTTGTACACCCTATGAACTTATGGGAGATTAACAATGTGGAAAGATGAAGTATTAGAAGAAATTTACAAAATTCGAGAAGAACACGCTAAATCTTTTAATTATGATTTGCATGAAATTTGTCAAGATTTAAGGAAAAAACAGGTAGCTAAAAACAGAAAAATTATTACTCAACCTCTCATCAAATCACTATCCTAAACTAAGTTTTGGTATTGAGGGGGCGATAGCGCAAGTGCTGACTTGTCAGTTCGCTTTTTGGGGTGTGGGAGGGCGATCGCTTTTTAGGGATGTAGGAATCGCTTTTTGTTATGTGGGAGGGCGATCGCTGTTTGAGGATGTGGGAGTGCGATAGCGAAGCGCTCCGTAGGAATCGCTTTTTGAGAATGTGGAGGGCGATCGCTTTTTGGGATGTAAGGGGCGATCGCAAAACTTCAAAAAGAACGATACCATTAAATTAAAATAAGTCAAACTAATTAAGTACAGCCATGAAAACATCAGCATTCCAGAAAGCTATTGAGTCAGTCGAAATTTTATCAATAGAAGATCAAGAAATATTACTTAACCTTCTGCAAAAAAGACTGCACGAAGCAAAAAGAACCAAACTATCTCAAGAAATTACAGAAGTTCGTCAGGAATTTTATGAAGGAAACTTTCAATTTGGTTCAGTTAATCAATTCTTAGGAGAACTTGATCAACCATGAACATCGCTTGGACTCCTAAATCATTGCGTTCTTTTAAACGTCTAATCCGAAAATATCCAAATCTTCGACCTCTGATTGAACAAACTTTATTGCAATTAGCTGAAGATCCTTTTTATCCTAGTTTACGTACTCACAAACTAAAAGGTGAGTTAGCTAATGTCTGGTCTTGTTCAATTGACTATAATTATCGTATTTTGTTTGAATTTGTTGAAAATACTGAAGACCAACAAGAAGCTATTTTGTTGCTCAATTTGGGAACTCATGATGAAGTATATTGATACGAAAGTGCGATAGCGAAGCCCACTGAAGGTATCGCTTTTAGGAGATGTGAGAGGGCGATCGCTTTTGGGGATGTGAAGGGGCGATCGCTTTTGGGATGTGGAAGGTGCGATAGCGAAGCGCTCCGTAGGAATCGCTTTTAGGAGCATCAGAAGTAACTGAATTTCACCTAGCACTTGGTCAATGTCTCAATTACCGTTCAGCTTTGAAATTGACTGAACCTGAGCGGATGCTGTATTTAGCTATTCCCGTAGATGTTTATAATGAGTTTTTTAGTCGAAGATTTATTCAGAGAATAATTACTGAGTATGAACTAAAATTACTAATTTTTAACCCAGAACAAGAGGAGATTGTGATATGGAGAGACTAAATTACAAAGAAATAGTCCAAAAAATTCTGGAAAATCATGTAAAAAATAGCTTCCATAGTCAGACAGAAGTTAAATTAATATTTGATACAGAGCGTGATAGATATCAAGTTCTTAATCTTGGTTGGCAAGATTTAACGCGAATATTTGGATGTATTATTTATATAGAAATTAAAGACGGTAAAATTTGGATTTAACGCGATGGAACGGAAATAGGAATTGCTAATGAATTAGTAGAAGTTGGAGTTCCTAAACAAGATATAGTTTTAGCATTTAAAGCTCCATACAAACGGAAATTTACTGAGTTTGCAGCTATTTGAATCTTATGTAATTCAGGTATTTAATGGTGATCGCTTGTGATTATGGGCGATCGCTTTTTGAGAATGTGGAGGAGTGCGATCGCTTGTTGGGAATGCGATCACTCATCTACCATCTATGATTTGTAGGGGTTTAGCAATACTAACACCTTGCATTTTTGGTAAAAATAGGTTTATAATTAATTATATGTAATTATCTTCAAAAAGAAAATAATGCTAACTACATACACTGCCAAATATACAAAAGTTAATAGCGGCTATATGGGACAACTGATTGAATGGCAAGAAGTTATTACTGAAGGAGAAACCTTAGAAGAATGTAGAATTATGTTACAAGATGCTCTCAAAGAAATGATCATTGCTTATCGTCAACAAAATAAAGAAATTCCCACAGGAAGCTCTTTACTTGAACAAATTCCGGTAGAAGTTTGATTATGTCAGTAAAACGAAAAGATTTAATTAAATATTTAGAAGAAAACGGATATTATTTATTACGGGAAGGTGGAAATCATTCGATTTATACTAATGATCTAAAAACTATTCCTGTCAAAAGACATCGCACAATTGATCGCATTACGGCAAATGCAATTTGCAAACAAGCAGATTTATTACCTAAGTTTTAAATATTACCGGATCTCTCATGGGACGCTTTGCTATTCAGAGAATAGTAGGTATCGCCTTTAGCGATCGCTGTTTGGGGGATGTGGGGGTGCGATCGCTTTGATAATGAGGGTTTTGCAGGTGCGATCGCTTTTTGGGATGTGGAGGGGCGATAGCGAAGCGCTGCTGCAAGCAGTTCGCTTTTTTTGGATGTGAGAGAGCGATACCTACGGTAAGCTACCGCTAACACCAATAGCTCATCAAAACTTTTGCAATTATAATTGTTAACAACCCAGTAAGTTATATTCGCAGCTATGAATAACGCATTACAATATATTTGTGATTCAGAAGGGCAAACAGTTTCCGTAGTTGTACCCATTGCCCTTTGGCAAGAAATAATGGCTGAGAGAGAAACCGCTTATCTATTAAGCAGTTCAGCCATGAAAGCAAGATTACTTGCAGCTAGAAAACGTCAAGAAGGAATTTCTTTGGAAGCAGCCTGTGAAAAACTTGGAATTTGATATGGATGCTTTTGAGGACTTAGCTTGGTGGATCGAAACTGATCGTAAAAAAGCATTAAAAATCATTAAACTAATTCGTGAAGTACAACGTAATCCATTTGAAAGCACAGGACAACCTGAAGCCCTAAAACACGATCTATCTGGCTGCTGGTCAAGGCGAATAGATCAAGAACATCGTCCAATACTATTCGGTTAACGAAATTTTATACTTAAACAACCTATTGTATAAAAACAACAAATTGTTGAAGATGTTGGGTTTCGTTCCTCAACCCAACCTTGTATCTTAGAGGAGGTTGCATCTTGCCCGCTAAACTGATGTGGAAATGCTTTAACCTGCCATTTCCTCTAATACCTGCCTGATAGTATCCGTTGGTACTTCGTCTGTCACTTTAACTGCACCTATTTGGGTAGGTAACACAAACCGCACTTTCCCAGATTTGACTTTTTTATCTAATTGCAAAGCATCAATAATCGCTGCAATATCTAAACCTGCTGGTAATTTTGTCGGTAAACCTGCTTTTTTAATCAGTGCATTTTGACGTTCTGTGTCGGCTTTTTGCCAAAGTCCCAATTTTACAGCAATTTCCCCTGCTGCTATCATGCCAATACCCACAGCTTCACCATGTTTCAACAAGCGATAATTGGTTAAACTTTCCACCGCATGGCCGATAGTATGACCATAATTCAAAATTGCCCGCAGTCCAGATTCTTTTTCATCTTGACTGACAACATCTGCCTTCGCTTGACAAGAATGAGTTAATATGTAATTTATCAGGTCGGATTTTACATAGCGGAGTTGGTCAAGGTGCTTACTCGCTTCCAATTGAGTAAACAATTCAGCGTCCCAAATTACGCCGTACTTGATCACTTCCGCCATTCCCGCCCTAAATTCGGCTGCTGGTAAGGTTTTCAGGACTTCAGGATCTATTAATACTAAACTGGGTTGGTGAAATGCACCGATCAAGTTTTTACCTTGAGGATGGTTAACGCCGGTTTTACCACCTACAGATGAATCTACCATTGCTAATAAGCTGGTAGGAACTTGGACAACATTAATTCCTCTTAACCAAGTAGCAGCAGCAAACCCAGTCATATCACCAACCACACCACCACCTAAAGCGACCATCGTTGAGGAACGTTCTAACCGATGTTCTAAGGCCACATCATAGATTTTTTGGATGGAGTTTAAAGTTTTGTAGCGTTCTCCAGGGGGGAGGTTGTAGTGAACCACATCAAAACCAGCATTTTTTAAAGAGGCGATCGCCCTTTCCCCATAATGTTTAAATATCATCGGGTTAGAAACCAACAGTACCTTTTTACCCAGTTTTAAACCCGTCATCTGTTCACCCAGTTGATCTAAACTCCCTGGTGCAACAGTGATTTCATAAGAATTTTCTGGTATATCAACTTTAATTACAGAACTCATTTAACAACCCTGATATCATCACAATTTCGCGTATTTTATCGCAGTTTGGGTACTGGTGACTGGTGAATGGGTAGTAGTTGATAATTATGAATTATGAATTACGAATTACGAATTATTAATGATTCAATATATTTAGTGAACTAATTTCTGGAGTAATACAAATGGCTATCGTTGAATACATTGCATTTTTAGTCGTGTTTATGGGTATCGCAGTTGGTTTATTATTTGGTCTACGTTCCGCCAAGATCATCTAATTCCTAATTATTCACCCTAAAACCCTTTCTAGAGGCGGGTTTTCCCGCCCTTGATAAACAAACTCAAACCCTAACAGGTTTTCTACTCTGTCACCTGACCAGCAGGTGTTTTCCCCTGCTTCTCAAACGGTGGCCGCATTTCTAAACCCAATAAATTCAACATTTGCCGATCTGCATCATAATCAGGACAGGGAGTAGTCACCGTCAACATCTTATTATCATCACTGGAAAAAATCGAATTAGCACCCGCCATAAAACATAAAGCTTGTTCAACTTGGGAAAGTTTCGCCCTCCCCGCACTTAAACGCACATCAGAAGTGGGCATAATAATTCTAGCAGTGGCAATCATCCGCACCACTTCCCAAATCGGAACTGCCGGCTGATTTGCCAACGGTGTACCCTCAACCTGTGAGAGAATATTAATAGGTACTGATTCGGGATGGGGTTGTAAATTAGAAAGGGTGTATAACATTCCTACCCTGTCCTCAATGCTTTCACCTAAACCGAGAATACCACCAGAACACACGGTTACATTAGTCGTGCGGACGTTTTCAATGGTGTTTAGGCGATCGCCATAAGTCCGAGTAGTAATCACAGTGCTATAATATTCCTCAGACGTATCTAAATTGTGATTATAAGCATATAATCCCGCATCTTCCAAACTTTGAGCTTGGTTTGCAGTTAACATCCCCAAAGTACAGCAAACCTCTAAACCCATAGAGGTGACATCTTTTACCATCTCCAGGACTTGCTCAAATTGGGAATTATCCCGCACTTCCCGCCAAGCAGCACCCATACACACCCGACTTACACCGGTTTCCTTTGCTTTTTTAGCAATATTTAGCACAGTTTCTTTTTCTAACAGTGCTTCCGGTTTTACCTCGGTTTTATAGCGTGACGACTGAGCGCAATAACCACAATCTTCCGGGCAACCACCAGTTTTAATAGATATCAACTTACAAACCTGTATTTGTTTAGGATTATGAAATTGCCGATGTACAGTAGCAGCTTGATAAACAAGCTCTAGAAATGGTGTATTATAAATAGCCAAAATCTCATCTTTTTGCCAATTGTAGCGTATTCCCACCGTGACTATCCTTTTTTAGAATGTTACCAAAATAAACAAAATTACAGCAAAAACAGCAAAATAATAATTTTAGTATATGAAATCAGAACTGCCACTAATTAAAACTAACCGCTTATTTTTAAAAGTAGCTACTTCCGAAGATATACCGCAAATCATCAAATATTTTACTATAAATAAAGACCATCTTACTCCATTTTCACCTACTTGGGCTGATGGTTTTTTCACAGCAGAATATTGGCAATATCAAATTGAGCAATATCATCTAGAAATTATTCACGGTTGCGGTTTAAGATTCTTTATACATCATCAAAACAACCCCAAAGAAATAATCGGCGTTCTCAACTTCAGTAATTTTATACGCGGAGCAGCTAGTTTTTGTAATGTTGGATATAGTTTAGCAGAAGCAGCACAAGGTCATGGTTACATGACAGAAGCATTAAAAGCGGGAAATAAATATATATTTAATGAACTAAATTTTCACCGGATCATGGCCAATTATATGCCCCATAATCGCCGTAGTGGTAATGTATTAAAAAGAGCAGGTTTTGTAATTGAAGGATATGCTAGAGACTATTTATTAATTAATGGTCAATGGGAAGATCATATACTTACCAGTTTAACTAATTATAACTGGAAACCGTATTAACAGGAGTCAGGAGTCAGGAGTCGTAGGGGCGAAGCATTCGGACGACAAATTATCAATTTTATGAAAAGGCTATTTTCCGAATGCTTCGCCCGTACAGGAGTCAGGAGTCAGGAGTCAGGATAAAGAATTGATGTTTTAACCCTATTCCCTATTCCCTATTCCCTATTCCCTATTCCCTATTCCCTATTCCCTATAATGTAAGATAAAGAGAACACCAATTAAAAACTACTAAAAATGACACTTGCTGAAACTCCAAATCCCACCACTTCAAGTAATCCTTTACTATCACTTAAATATGAAAGTGCCTTAGAATCATTAGGTAATGATTACTATGATGAAGTCGCAGCCGAAGAATTTCCTCAACACATTTTGCGCTGGCGTAATAATGCAATTTTACCACGCTTAGGACTTGAAGCAACAACAGTAAAAGACGAAGATTTTATTCACGCATTTGGTAAATTTCAAAGCAGAAAACCATTTTTAGCATTGCGTTATCACGGTTATCAATTTGGTGAATATAATCCCCATTTAGGCGATGGTAGAGGGTTTCTTTACGGACAAGTTAGGGGAATAGATGGGGAATTATATGATTTTGGGACAAAAGGTTCAGGAAGAACACCTTACTCCCGTGGTGGTGATGGAATGCTCACTCTGAAAGGAGGAGTTAGAGAAGTTTTAGCCGCAGAAGCATTACATCGTTTAGGTGTGAAAACTTCCCGTTGTTTAAGTATGATTGAAACCGGGTTAAGTTTATGGCGTGGTGATGAACCTTCTCCCACTCGTTCCTCAGTCATGATTAGAATGAGTAAATCTCATATTCGGTTTGGAACTTTTGAAAGATTGCATTATTTGAAACGTCCTGATTTAACTCAGAAATTGTTAGATCATGTGATTGATGAATATTACCCAAACTTGAAAAATGAAGATGACAAATATGCTTTATTTTATGCTGAATTAGTCAAAAGAGTAGCCGAGTTAGTAGCGCAATGGATGGCAGCAGGTTTTTGTCATGCAGTTTTAAATACTGATAATATGTCAATTACCGGTGAAAGTTTTGATTATGGACCTTATGCTTTTATTCCTTCCTATGATCTATACTTTACTGCTGCTTATTTTGATTATTATCGCCGCTATTGTTACGGACAGCAACCAAGTATTTGTCATCTGAATTTAGAACTATTGCAAGAACCGTTAAAAGCAATCATTGATCTTGCTGATTTGCATCATGGTTTAGGTAAATTTGCCGAATACTATCATCTGGAATATCGAAATTTAATGTTGAAAAAGTTAGGTTTTGAAGATAGTAACTTAGCGGAAGGTGATGATTTATTAGATTTGACAGTTACTTTTTTGAAAGATAGTCAAATTAATTATCATCAATTTTTCGCAGATATGGCGCAGACTTTTTCAATTAAATGGCGTGATGAACCAGGTTTAGTAATGAATGGTTGTGAGATTGTACCATCTGTAGGTTCATCAAATATTTTTGATAATTGGTGTCTGCTTTATCATAAAATCCTGAATAATTTTGACCCTGAGCAAATGCAGACAATTTCCCAAACTTTAGCTAAATATAATCCCCAAGCAAATTTATTAAGACCAGTGATTGAGTCTATTTGGCAACCAATTGTGGAGTCAGACAACTGGCAACCTTTTTATGATTTAGTCAAAGGATTTCAATAGAACGTTTGATTGAGATTCTGATGGTTAAACAGGTGTAATTTCAGTTAACATTTGTCAGAGTGATAACTAGAGATTGCACCAAAAGAGTGATCAGTATTCACTTGAATGACTAAATCAACTTTCGAGGATCTTAATAATGGCTTGATCAATAATTCTGGATGTAATGAACGCCAAAAGTAATTGACAAATTCCTCGATTTGTGGATTATTCATGCCGGATTTACCAGCAGCGATCATTTTTCTTTCAGCTTGTTTACGCCATTCTAAAGAACAACGATAATCGCTGGGATCAAGTGATATCAAGCTATCTAAGCGTTGCCATAGTGGTAAATAAGCTTGCAGTTGGTGATTCATGTCACGAGCAAAAACCCGATCATCATCTGTGATAATGGGGGGTGGTGCGGTAGTAAAAGCTTGGGGATCAATGGGTAGTACACCCACAAACCAACCTTCAAACAGGACTATATCAATGTTGGTAACTATTTCTGGGGTAGAGCGATCGCCAGCACCAGAGTAAGCAGATTTATCGAAGCGGGGAACTGTCACAGGACTGTTGCCTTGACGAATTTGATCGAGTACACTTAAACCTAAGTCGATATCGTGAGTTCCTGGTGGACCACGCCAAATCAAACGGGGATCTTGCTGCGTTAAAGTCAAGCGATCGCTGTATGTTTTGTATAAGTCATCCAAAGATAAACTTAAAGTAGAGTATCCCAACTCCTGGAGAATCAAACTGAGAATCCGGGACATTGTGGTTTTACCAGTACCTTGTCCACCTAAAATCCCCTGAATGAAAGGTCTGCCTAACTTTTGTCGCTGGGATGCAATTTTCATTCCCAACGGTAGCCATAAATCCCACAATACCTGTAACATAGCCTGAATGGGAATTTGCAGGTTATTTTCACAAAATTGGCTAAAAGCAGGGAAAACCGATTTCAGTAGCTGCGATCGCTCTTGAATAACTTGAGTTACATTGTTGGGGGTAATATTAAAAACCTTTGCCCTCACAGGATCAGCGAGTGTTGCTGCTTGTGCTAACACTTGCCAATCAGCATCTATTTCACCTGTGAGCAAAAATTCATTTAGCCACTCACTGAGCATAACTAGCACCCATTACCAAAATAACTTGATCAATTGATAATTGACAATTGATAATTGTTTCATTCAACTCTGAAAAACTGCCCTTTTCAGGGAAAAAAGTCAAAAATTCTGCTTTTTCAAGACTCTGACTTGAACCGGAGAGGTAATTGTCAATTTTTCATTGTTAATTGTCCATCATTGAAATCTTACGAACCCAGCTTAAAGGCTTCTAAGAATAGACTGTAGATGAAACCAACTTTCAGAAAGTTCAGAGTTTCCACCCACAGAGCTTGTCTAGCCAAAAAGCGGCGACTGTAAAAAATCCTGCTGGTGATCTCCGTTAGTAGAACCAAAAAAGCAGCGGACACCATATCCAACTCGGCCTTTTGTCCAGCGGTAGTAGATACTGCCGATCCCATAAAAAAACCAAATAACCAACTGATTAAAAGTAGGGATAAGCGCCGCCAAGGATTAACAAACCATTGCTCCACACTCCTAGCAATGGTACTGAATAGGTTGTTAAGACGAGTATTTTGCATATTGGGGACTGGGGACTGGGGACTGGGGACTGGGGACTGGGGACTGGGGACTGGGTAATAGGTAGTAGGTAATAGGTAATTAATTATATTTTTCCCAATCACCAATCACCAATCACCAATCACAACTGAAAAAAATCTTATCTCTAAAAAGTATGATTATGAAATTTTCTATGTATCGCAATTTGGCAGTGATAACTTTTGCATTAGGATTACTAGGACTTGTAGCCGGATGCTTAGGACTGAGTGTATCCTTTGAGCCTGAGCAGCCAGACATTTTATCAACACTGACAGATCAAACCGCTACATTAGAAAAACAGACAAACTCACCAAGTGCGTCAAAGCAAGTTCTATCTGCTAGTACAACTAATGTCGCCAGTGCAACCAACAAGCAAACAGAAAAACCCACTACAGAAAATTCACCTGCCCAAACTGATCAAACTACAAACTTTGGCAGTTTGCGAATGAGTAATAAAACAAATCAGCCTGTGCGTTTGGTCCTCTTAGGGCAACATTCAACAGTTAAAAATACCTCAGCCAATAAAAATAAATATAATGTTCCGGCACATTGGGATTTTGATCCCCAAGAAGGTAGTGAAAAAGGTTTAATTTTATTTCTGCCAGAGGGTAATTTAAAACTAGATCAAGGAGATATTTTAGTGGCCTTTGCCCAAGATGGCTCTCGACGCTATTGGGGTCCTTATGTTGTTGGGAAAACTCCCTCACCAAAATGGAATCCCCAAACCGAAGAATGGGAATTAATATTAATTCCTTAATGGGTACCCTGTCACCTATTCCCTATTCCCTCATCTAAAATTGATCCCGGAACAAACAGGTAAAACCACTTTAGAGGTTGTTTCAAAAGTTTTTTATTGTCGCAAATACGGTAGGTTTACCCACACCCCACACTCTAGCTGTGACCTGAGAACAAAATATAACTAATAAACGACTTTTGAATTATTGTGTTTATGGGAAAGACACAATTTACCGTGTCTGTAAATATGGATTTATGAGGATAAAATTGAGCGATCGCCCTCCTATTGACCAATGGTTTAAAAACATAGAACAGCGTCCAGCCCCTGCTGTGACTATTGCTATCCTCTGGTTGCTGTTGATTAACTTCATAGCTTTTGTTTGGAATTTGGGTAGTATCGGCTTAGTTGACGAAACAGAGCCACTTTTCGCCGAAGCTTCCCGGCAAATGCTAGTTACAGGAGATTGGATCACACCCTTTTTTAATGGTGAAACTCGGTTTGACAAACCAGCGTTAATTTATTGGTGTCAAGCGATCGCCTACTCTATTATGGGCGTAAACGAATGGGCAGCACGTATACCCTCAGCACTAGCCGCAACTGCTGTCACAGCTTTATCGTTCTACATTGTGCAGTGGCATTTTGCCAAAAAAGATCAACTAGAACAAACAGCAAACCCCACCCGTCGTTACCTAACAGCCGCCCTAGCATCAGCTATCATGGCACTCAACCCAGAAATGATAGTTTGGGGAAGAATCGGTGTATCTGATATGTTACTCACCGGTTGTATAGCCTCCGCCTTACTATGTTTCTTTTTGGGATACGCTCAAAATTCCACCCCTTCCCGCTTCCCTAATAAATGGTATTTAGCTAGTTATGTGTTGATGGGTGGAGCAATTTTAACCAAAGGACCAGTCGGCATAGTTTTACCAGGTTTCATCATGATCGCCTTTGCTGTATACTTAGGCAAATTCTGGCAACTATGGCGAGAAATGCGCCCAATTTTCGGACTATTCCTAGTCTTCCTCGTATCTGCTCCCTGGTACATCTTAGTGGCTTGGCGCAATGGCTGGAATTTTATTAATGCCTTTTTTGGCTATCACAACATAGAACGCTTTACAGAAGTAGTTAACGGTCACTCAGCGCCTTGGTATTTTTACTTTTTAGTCGTGTTATTGGGGTTTGCACCATATTCAGTTTTTATCCCTGCATCTATAGCTAGACTAAAATTTTGGCGGCGTTCCCACTTTCTCAACCAAGAACGTTCTCAACACTTAGGTTTATTTGTCTGTTTTTGGTTTTTAGGTGTATTTGGGTTTTTCACCATCGCTGTCACCAAACTTCCCAGTTATGTATTACCTTTAATGCCAGCAGCAGCTATTCTGGTAGCTTTATTTTGGAGTGATCTATTTTCCCACACCCAAACACAAAAATCTTTCCGCATCAGCAGTTGGGTAAACGTTGCCTTTGTATCTACAATAGCAGTCGCCTTATTTAACCTCTTTAAATTAGTAGGCACAGATCCCGCAGCACCGGAACTTTACCAGCAAATTCAAAATTCAGGTTTAACAAATTGGGGGGGTATAATTTGGCTGGTTACTGCGATTATTATCGCCGCTTTCATATTAATTCGTAGTTTCCGTCCCATCATCGCTATTAATATTGTGGGATTTGTAGCATTTTTGGCAATTGTTTTAATGCCAGCATTATTTATGATGGATGCACAAAGACAAGCACCTTTAAGACAATTATCTGTACTTGCAGTTGAAGAAAAACAACCTAATGAAGAATTAGTCATGGTAGGTTTCAAAAAACCAACAGTAACTTTCTACTCACAAAAAAAAGTCACTTACCTTTCTGCTGCACAAGAAGCTTTAGATTATATTCACACTCAAGCAGCCAAAAAAACTAATCCACCATCATTACTACTTTTAGCCGAACATAAAAAGTTGATGGAAATGGACTTACCACCAGATAATTACAAAGATATTGCCACTAAAGGAGCTTATAATTTGATTCGCATACCCTTCCAACGCATGAAACAAGATAAAAAGGAAAAAATGAAAATTTCGTAATTTGTCAACAAGGGAATAGGTTGACAATTGTCAATTATCAATTATCAATTGTCAATTATCAACTACCCTTTCCTAATGCTTGATTAATTTGATTTAATAAGTCTGCCATTGAAATCGAATGAGGCAGTCTCTGAATAGCGATACTTTCGGGTATTTCTCCCAACAAATAATCATTATTTTGATTATTTTGGGTTTGATCAATGGCTGTATTTACCTGATTTAATTTTTTCTCAATTACCAAAATTGGAGGTAAATTAAAAGATAAATCTGACAAAGCTTTTAACGCTTCTTGTGCTTCTTTATCAGCAGCAGATTCTCCCAAACCAATTAATAGTAAATCAACACTTTGATGGCGAATTTGTTGCAAAACTTCAGTCCAAGAGTTACCCATAGCAGCTTTAAAACCAGCAGTTTGTAAATACTGAATTAAAGCTTGAAACCACTCATATCCCCTTTCATTATTCTGTGCAGAATAACCCATTTCCTGATCATTTGTGAGTGTTTGGTTAATATCTTGTACAGCAGATTTCTTTTGTAACCTATAACCCTTAGCTGACTTGCGTTTTACCTGTGGCAAATCACCCAACTTAGCCACATCTACGACTAAAATATTAGGAGGACAACCAATATTAGAAGCAATTTCCAACACTGATAATAAAGGATCTGGTTTGCCGTGACCATGCTCATTTTCCCTACCCAATGGCGTTAAGCAAGGAAATACACCCAATCCTGGTATTTGGGAAGCTGCCAAGGTTGTGGCTACATCACAAGTCACCAAAGGCAATTTTGCTAACCTTTGGTACTTCATCAAGTGTTGCAGATAATGTTGGGCATTAGAACTGTCAACATCCAACAAAATCACATCAAACTGCCACACCCGCGCTAAAATTTCTGCCTGATCTAAATCATCTACTTCAATGACTCGATGTTCACGCAGGGAGGGTTGGGGATTAACAGACTCTAATTCTGGATTCACCAACCGCAGAATCCGCAACGGAGTTTTTTCCGGTACAATATCGGTATTTGTTAAACCTACCTGCTGAACTTCTGGTGTAGCACACAATCTTTCTAGAATGGGTACTAAAGCTTGATGTTCCACTGGTAAACTCAAGAAAGCATCAGCCCTGTTAGCGTAAGCGTGTTCTTTTTCTGCCCCCGTAGCGGTGATAATCACAGGAATATGGCGAGTTGCACTATCAGATTTTAGTAAAGTCAGTACATCCCAACCGGAAAGCAGGGGTAGTAAGGGATTCAAAAAGATCGTTTTTGGTTGCAAGCGCCGCGCTTTTTCTAATGCTTCTGTCCCTGAACGCGCAATCACTACCCGATAACCTAAACCTTTCAGATTTTGGGTCAGGTCTTCAATATATCGCGCTACTGCCTCAACTACTAATATTAACCTTTGAGAAGAAATAGGTTGATGTACTTCTAAATTTCCCCCCTCTGATTCAGAAAAACTGGTTTTGGGAGGAGAAGGAGGTAATAACAATGTAAACTGGCTACCTTTACCTTCACGAGACAAAAAGCTCACATCTCCACCATGTAATCGAGCTAAAGCCCTTGTTAATACTAACCCTAAACCAGTGCCTTCAAATTGGCGAGTTAGGGGATTTTCTAACTGTTGGAATTTTTGAAAGATTAAATGTTGTTGATGTTCAGGAATACCAATACCTGTATCCCACACTGTAAAAGCAATCCATCCTTCCCAGCGATTTACCCGCAACCCCAGTTTCCCAGTGGTTTCAGTGAATTTAAAGGCGTTGGAAAGTAAGTGTACCAGCATTTGCCGCAAGCGTAATTCATCTGCTACCATCTCCTTTAAACCAGGTTCAATGGTCAGGCTGAATTGGTGATCATCCGAAAAATCGGTGCTTTTGCTCGGTTGACTGTGAAGTGTTCTGGCTTCTGATAAAGCGCGATCGCACACTTCCCGAATCTGTACCAGCGATGGAGTCAGTTCCATCTGTCCCGTTTCCATCCGCGTCAAATCTAAAATGTCATTCACCACACTCATCAAATGACGGCCACTTTGATGAATCAAACCCGCATAACGTGCTTGTCTTTCGTTCAGTTCTCCTAATTGTTGATCTGCCAGTAATCTTGACAAGCCTAAAACTGCTGTCAACGGCGTTTTTAATTCATGGCTAATACAAGCTAGAAACTCATCTTTTAACCGATTAAGTTGAATTAAATCAGCATTTTTAGCTGCCAATTCTTTAAAAAGCTGTTGTTGTTCGGTCACATCCGTAGCTAAAACCAACCACAAATTATCAGTGAAATTTGCTGAATTATTAGTTGAGTTGACAACTTCTGCATCACCACCCCCAACTTTTAATTCAGGACTATCCAAGAGGATTTTAGCAAACTGCCAAATTCGCTCTTGACCATTTTGCACCTGAACAACACAAGTACAAGTACCTTGTTTAGCATCCAAATAGCAATGACTGGATGTAGCATTTGCTTTTCCTTGCTGCTCCTGCATCATTGCTAAAACCGATGTGGAGTGAGGCGCTTGACTGCTTGTAGGCAAGTTATGACCTCTGGCTTCTGGCATCAGCGTCACAGCATCTTCAGTTGCACCCTTGCTAATAGGTGCATCAGAATAAGCCTTGAATGTTTGTCGATGGATATATTCTGGATCTTCACGCCTGACAGGAGATAGGATAGTTTCTACTTGTAGCCTAATTCCTTCTGGATCTTTCAAAACTCCCAATTGTTGCCACCAAGCAGGATTTTGTGTTAAAACTTCACCAGTGCTTGTTTGCAACATTAAAGGCCAAGGCAGTCTTTCCAATAACTGCACTAAGGCGTTATATCTCGGTGATTGATGTTGATTCTGCTTATAAGAGCGATTTTTTCTTCTAGTATTATTTTCCGTCGTCCCAGCAACTTTAGAGGCAATTGTAACTTTATTTTTAGCTAAAAAGCTGAGTAGGCGTAGGTTATCTAGCAGACCTAAAAATTTACCATCTGCATCAATCAACGCCCAATCTAAATTTTTATTTTTTTGGTTTTGTTGGTGACGTAAAAACAAACTTAATTTATCCAGTGGTTCAGAAGCTGGTATGGTTTTGATGGGCGAAATCAGACTAGGACTCAAAGTGGAAATTGATTGCTGTAGATTTAAAAACGTTTCACCACTGGCTGCTGTTAATAATTTTGGGATTAAACGGGCAGAATACAATAATCCTATGGGACTTTGTTGTTGATTTACCACTACCAAGCGATCGCACTGTTCTTTCTCCAAAATCTCCAGCACCACTGCCAGAGTGCTTGTTTGGGAGCAACTGGGTACGGTTGCTAGAAAGTCATAAAGCGGGTACTGTAGCATTAACATAAAGCTTAGGGGATCTTTCTTCCTGTAATTGCCTCTGGCATCAACATCTGCCAAAGTGCTGATATTTTTCAGGCCTGAAGCCATATCCTCCTAAAAGACGCATAAAATCTTTCCTAGAGATACTGTAAATCTATTCCAGCGATTCACTCACTTTGATCGGCAATTTCCCAATTTCATCATTCCCAGAGCAGTTATACTTGAATGTGCCACTCTTATGAATGAGTAAACAACCAGCATCTTACTGGTATGGAAACTCCTGATCGATAGTTACAGCTAAAACAATTATCGCTCCAAAGATTATTTTAGAACCTTGAGGAATTATAATGATTTAAAATGAAACCATACTTTAAATTTGTTTATGCATCTTATCAAGGAGTACAATGGAAAAATCTATATGCCGATAGATAGACATTTATAGATCATCAGATTAGCTACCACACATTCTCTGTTGAACGCTTCACCGATTACCTACTAAGTTATATCACTGACGGACAAAACCAGTTAGGAATTGGTAATTTCTCAATAATTTTTGACAAAAGGCGTTCTTTACCCTGATTTTACTGAAAAGTTTTTATCAAACTGAATCAGCACTGAAGCGACACTCTCAGCGTTCATCATATATAAACAATATATATAAACAATAAATGTTATTACCTATATTATTGATTTGTCCAGCAATTCTTAAGAAATATTTATATAATGCTGATGCGGCAAATACCCAAGCTGGTTTAATCGGGCAGTGCAGGAATTTGATTGATGAGATTTTTTCTCAATTTTTTGGGTTGCCGCTGACTGCTACCACTCCTATCAACGGACAGTTTTTACACAATAGGATGCAGTTAAATAACAATCTATCAGGGAATCATCTTAATAAGAATAATCATGTATTGGCGTGTAATGAACAGAAAAGCCAGCAATGGTTTCAAGAAATGAGTCCATCGGAAAAGCAGGAACTATTAGCGAACCTCAAATCTGATTACCGGAAAATTCTCATCAATTATTTTATCACAGACAAAACTCTCAAAACTGCAATTGATAAATTCATCAACACCTTATTTTATGCTAATATTCCTGTGCCACAAATTATAGAAATTCATGTAGAACTGATTGACGAATTTTCCAAACAGCTAAAATTAGAAGGCAGGAGCGATGAAACATTACTAGATTACAGGCTGACCTTGATAGATATTCTGGCACATTTGTGTGAAGTATATAGATGTTCTATGTCTAAAATGAACTGAGATAAATTCATGCTATCTTAGATTTTGACTCATGAGTTAAAGAATCAAAAATTGACAGGATTGATTTTTAAATTGTTTAAGATTAATCCTATTGCAACAGGCATCTGTTATTAGTTTCAACAAATGCATCAGCCTATTTTGTATTCCTATTCTGATATCTAAACTGTGCATTTATGAATAAAGTCCAAAAAACCTATGTTCTCAAGCTGTATGTCGCAGGGAACACACCCAACTCCGTGCGAGCATTAAACACACTCAAAAACATATTAGAACAGGAGTTTCAAGGAGTTTATGCCCTAAAAGTAATTGATGTTCTCAAAAACCCACAATTGGCAGAAGAAGACAAAATTTTAGCCACACCGACATTATCAAAGATTTTGCCCCCTCCCGTTCGCAAAATCATAGGTGATCTTTCAGACAGAGAAAGAGTTTTAATCGGTTTAGACTTACTTTATGAAGAATTAAATGAAGAAGACTGGGAACAGTAACATATAGCAGTCAGCATTCAGCAGTCAGTATTCAGCTTTTTAAAACTCTTGACCCTAGTAAAGAACATTTTTTCATAAAAACTCTGTACAGAATTTAGGAATTTAAAAAATCGGGTTAAAGACCTATATAATCAACAATGAGTGACCAAGAGCAACAAGAACAACAAAAACCAGCAAGTGGTGGTGTAGAGAAAATTCGCACCATGATTGAGGGCTTTGACGATATTAGTCATGGCGGTTTACCAGTGGGCAGAACAACCTTAGTCAGCGGTACATCTGGTACTGGGAAAACCTTATTATCCCTGCAATTTCTTTATAATGGTATCACCTACTTTGATGAACCAGGAGTATTTGTTACCTTTGAAGAATCACCCAGCGACATTATTAAAAATGCCCATATTTTTGGCTGGAACTTACAAAAACTAATTGAAGAAGGCAAACTGTTTATTCTCGACGCTTCCCCCGATCCCGAAGGGCAAGATATTGTGGGTAACTTTGACCTTTCCGCTTTAATTGAAAGGTTGCAATATGCTATTCGCAAATACAAAGCCCATCGTGTTTCAATTGACTCCATTACCGCAGTCTTCCAACAATATGAAGCAGTGGGAGTAGTGCGGCGCGAGATATTCCGCCTCGTAGCACGCCTTAAACAATTATACGTCACCACACTCATTACAACAGAACGGGGAGAAGAATATGGACCTGTAGCTTCCTTTGGGGTAGAAGAATTTGTGTCTGACAACGTAGTAATTGTTCGCAACGTTTTAGAAGGAGAACGCCGCCGCCGCACCATAGAAATTCTCAAATTGCGCGGTACAACCCACATGAAAGGTGAATATCCATTCACAATTACTAATGCTGGAGTTAACATCTTCCCCTTGGGAGCAATGCGTTTAACACAAAGGTCTTCAAATGTCCGTGTATCTTCAGGAGTTAGCACCCTAGATGAAATGTGTGGTGGTGGTTTCTTCAAAGATTCGATTATTTTAGCCACAGGAGCTACAGGTACTGGTAAAACTCTCTTAGTCAGCAAATTTATTCAAGATGGTTGTGTCAGCGGTGAACGAGCAATATTATTTGCTTATGAAGAATCCCGCGCTCAACTGTCTCGAAATGCTTATTCTTGGGGAATTGACTTTGAGGAATTAGAACACCAAGGTTTATTAAAAATAATTTGTACCTATCCTGAATCAACAGGTTTAGAAGATCACTTACAAATTATTAAATCAGAAATTGCCGATTTTAAACCAGCCCGCATTGCTATTGACTCCCTTTCCGCATTAGCTAGAGGCGTAAGTAATAATGCTTTTCGGCAATTTGTAATTGGGGTAACAGGTTATGCCAAACAAGAAGAAATTACAGGCTTCTTTACCAATACCAGTGACCAATTTATGGGATCACATTCCATTACAGATTCTCATATTTCCACCATCACTGACACAATTATTATGTTGCAGTACGTAGAAATTCATGGAGAAATGTCACGGGCAATAAACGTCTTTAAAATGCGGGGTTCGTGGCACGATAAAGGGATTAGGGAGTACAATATTACGGCTGATGGACCTAATATTAAAGATTCCTTCCGTAATTACGAGAGAATTGTCAGTGGAGCGCCTAGCCGCGTTAGCATAGACGAAAAGGCGGAACTTTCTCGCATTGTTAAACGTTTTGAAGACAAATAAACTGCTAAATCCCGAAAGAAGCTAAATTCGGTATATAGTATGTTATTTGCTTCATTTAGCATCATGTTATATTCTGTGAGAAGACAAGTTTTCTGCCGCTAAATGGTTTTTCTTGTGAGGGGATGCGGTGAAAAGACAGCAATTATTATTTCATAGTTTCTTACCTGGTGTAACAGCAGCAGTATTAACAACTCAATCAGCTTGGGCTGGAACAGTCAAAGTTGATGAGGTAAAGCTGGTGTCTTCTCCTAGTGTCTTGGCTGCAACCGATGTGAAAACCTCAGTTGTGGAAATCAATAGGCAACTGCCCATTACTGCGGTTGATAATTCTCCAGCTTTTGTACCTACGCTGGATTTCAGTAAACTCAGTGATCAGCCTGTGGCTAATCAGAGTGTGACAGAAATTACCGCGTTTCAAACTACAAATGTACCAACAGAAAAAAGGCCGAAAACAGTTTTACCAATTTCATTCACTGAGTTAAAAGTAGCACGGTTGACAGAGGTCAATAAATGTTTACAGGCAGAACAGAAAAGCCAAGCAGCTTTGCTCCTGTCCACAAGTAGTTGTTTACAAAAAAATGTAGATAAGGATAGTCAAAAGGTAGCCCAGGTAAATGTTCCTACTGAATCAGGAACTCCAAATACAGAGCTACCTGCTCAGAATACACAAAATGTAACACCTACTCCTACAAGTTCTACGGAGACAACACTGGAAAACCTGAGTCCCAGTTCTAATCCTCTGGTATTTCCTACTAAACCAGAGGAAGTAAAACTTCAGGAAACTCAGCCGATTACTTTAGAACAGGCGTTAGCATTGGCAAAGCGTAATAGTAATGAACTCCAAGTTTCTCTGTTGGAACTTGAACGGAGTAAAGCGGCTCTAAGGGAGGCTCAAGCTGCTTTGTTACCTACTGTAAGTGTGAATGGCAATGTCATTAATAGCCGTAGCACTTCCGACACTCTAGTAGCCAAAAGACAACAGCAGCAATTTCCTGATACACCTGATGCTACAGCCAATACAACCTTCGATGCTGAAGCACAACTGAGATATGACCTTTATACCTCTGGGAGCAGAAACGCTGCTATCAAACAGGCTGAGGAACAGGTGCGTTTTCAGGAATTAGATGTAGAAAGGCAATCTGAAGAAATACGCTTAAATATAGCCACGGATTACTATAGTTTGCAACAAGCAGATGAAAATGTGCGGATTTCTCGATCAGCAGTCGAAAATTCTCAGGCTAGTTTGCGAGATGCTTTGGCTTTAGAACGGGCTGGAGTGGGTACAAGATTCGATGTGTTGCGATCGCAGGTGAATTTAGCCAATGCCCAACAAGACTTAACTAATGCCCTTTCTCAGCAAATCATTGCTCGGCGACGGTTAGCGGTGCGGTTAAATCTGTCCCAGTCCGCAAATATTAGTGCCGCTGATCCTGTACAATTAGCTGGTCTGTGGGAAAGAAGCTTAGAAGATAGCATTGTCTTGGCTTATCAAAATCGTCCCGAATTACAACAGCAGTTAGCACAGCGCAATATTAGTGAACAGCGCAGAAAACAAGCTCTAGCATCTTTAAGACCACAAATTAGTTTGGTTGCCAGATATAACTTGCTAGATGTGTTTAATGATAGTGTCAACGTCAGTGACGGTTATTCTGTGGGAGTACAAGCCGCTTTGAATTTATATGATGGTGGCGCGGCAAGAGCAAGAGCAGCCCAGGCAAAAACTGATATAGCAATTCAGGAAACTCGATTTGCTCAACAACGCAACGAAATCCGCTTTCAAGTAGAACAAGCTTATTCTACCCAGCTTGCTAACTTGGAAAACGTACAAACTGCGAACGCTGCTCTTGAGCAAGCCAAAGAATCCCTCAGATTAGCGCGTTTACGTTTTCAAGCTGGTGTAGGGACTCAAACCGATGTCATTAACGCAGAAAATGAACTCACCAGATCCGAAGGTAATCGCATTCGCGCCATTTTGGATTACAATCGTGCCTTGACAGAGTTACAACGCTTCGTCACCTCCAGAGCTTTTAATAAGTAAACAAATATAGCAGGAGTCAGGAGTAAAACCCTTTTGTAGTAAGAGGTTTGTGATTAATTGATGTCCTAACTGCTCTGTCTACGGCTATAAAAACTGTTTACAAACCCCAAAAAGCCTCATTGCCAGTTATTAGACTGTAAAATGAGGCTTTTTAGTGAAAAACGCTATATTTGTTACAGGTGATTGGTGATTGGGGACTGGTGACTGGGTAAAAACTAAATTCCTACTATTCCCTATTCCCTATTCCCTGCCCCCTGCCCCTGCTCCCTGTTCCCTAGCATGACTAATGACTAATGACTAAAATCACATCACAAGAAATAGCCCAATTTCGCTCTCAATTAGCAGATGATATTCAAGCAATGGAAGCATTAGACTTGATAGAAGACTGCGAGGGAGACTTAGAAGATGCAGCCATGACCCTGGCTATTAAAGCGGGACAAGAACCTGGTAGAACAAATTCCGAATGGTTAGACGCTTTAGCAAAAAAATGGCGTGCTGTTATCTGCGAACAAGAATATAGAGATAATTTATTAAATGGTTCAATTTCTGGGATGATGTCAAACCTGAGAAGTATTCCAGAGTTTCCCAAAATTTTGGCAACACCAGTTTTGATATATGTCCTCAAGCAAGGTGTAAATAATTTCTGTGAACCTTTAGATTCTTTAAAATAATATTTGGTGCTGAATCTGTCGTTGAACCAGTGCTGATATTCTGTTAATTAAAGATAATTAAAGAAACCCTGTTTTATATAACTGTTTTTAGACCAATGAATTACCTTGTAGCCGTATTACCAGACCGTATCCAAGCTGAATCTGCCTACTTAGGCTTAGAAAAAGAAGGCATAAATAGCACTATCCTGGGTAGAGGATACAAAACCGCTGATGAGTTTGGTTTAATAGACCCCAAAGAAGAAGCGAAAAAACAAGTACGATTGATGGCATTCTGGTTAATACCATTCGGCTTTTTTGCTGGTTTTACCTTCAGTCTCATCACTGGTTTAAACACCTTTGCTTGGGCTGGTGAAATCGGTAATCATGTTATCGGTGGGTTGCTTGGTGCTGGTAGCGGTGCTATGGGTAGCGTCTTTGTTGGTGGTGGTGTGGGTTTGGTTTTTGGTAGTGGTGATGCTTTACCCTACCGTAACCGTTTGGATGCTGGTAAATATTTAATTGTGGTTCAAGGTTCAGAAACTCTGACTCGCCAAGCAAACCGCATTTTACGGCAGTATGACCCCGAAAATATCCAAGGTTATGCAGAAAATGGGTAATAGGTAATAGGTAATTGGTAATTGGTAATGGGTAATTCATAATTCGTAATTTTTCCCAATCACCAGTCACCAGTCACCAGTTAGTTACCAATCACCAATCATCAATCACCAATCACCATGTTACCAAGAGAAGAACTTTTAAAAGGTATTGAAAACCGCGATAGTATCGCCCGTGTAATTGACCAAGCAGAGCAATCTATAAAGACCTGGGAAGTAGTCTTAACTGATTTTTTGTCTCCGCCAGAGTTAGCAGAAATTCAACTGGTTTTTAGCCGATTGACAGAGGTGCATTTAGTTGCCTGGGGTGGATATCCTCAAGCTGAACGTCAAAGAGTGGCGATCGCCCGTTCTGAACTGCCTTTAGATTCATCTCAAGTTGCTATCACCGCTTTAGAAATTGCTGGTAATTTTTTGTTTGATACTGCTACCCATCGTGATTTTTTAGGAGCAATGTTGGGTACAGGAATTGTCAGGGAAAAAACCGGAGATATTATTATTTTGGGGGAAAGAGGAGCGCAAGCAATTGTAGTTCCTGAACTGGTAGAATTTCTGGAAATGAATTTAAAACAGGTGCGTTCTGTTCCTGTGAAAACTCAACCTATTGATATTAACGAACTAAAAATTAGAGAACCGAAAAAGAAAGAATTAACCACAGTAGAAGCTTCATTAAGATTAGATGCGATCGCCTCTGCTGGTTTTGGGATGTCTCGTAATAAAATGGTTGATTTAATTGACTCTGGTGATGTGCGGGTAAATTGGAAAGAAATTACTCAAGCGAGTTCGCAAGTCAAAACCGGAGATTTAATAGCAATTCGCGGTAAAGGACGTTTAGAAGTTGGTGAAATTGCCGTGACTAAAAAAGAACGTTACCGCGTGCAATTAACAAGATATATGTAGGGTTTGCTGAATAAACGCAAAACCTAGATAAAGGAAGAGTTTAGGGGCAAAAAAGAGGAACAAAGTGCAAGGAAAAAGGGTAAAATAGGTAAAAACCCTTGCATCAAGGTGCATCAAAATGTAT